>CAZLYG010000283.1:0-6992 GCA_964563075.1 uncultured Steroidobacteraceae bacterium
GGTGAGTCCTGGGAGTTGGCTCGCCACCGATTCTTCATCCACTCGCCATCGCCCCATTCGTACGAGAGATCCCAAACGACTGAGGCCGTGCGTGGTGGCTTCTCCGCACAGAAGGCGTACGGGTCCGCCTTGTTCACCGTGTATCCGCCATTGCGCGAGACGATGTGGTACTTGTACAGCGCCCCGGGACGCACGTCGTCGATGAATCCTGACCAGATTCCGGAAGAGTCGGGGCGCGGGGCAAGCCGATGACTCGCGGGATTCCAGCCGTTGAAATCGCCGACTACGGCGACGGACGAGGCGTTCGGTGCCCAGACGGCGAAGTGGGTTCCGGGAGTACCCTCCGCGGCGGTGACTGGATGCGCGCCGAGCTTCTCGTATGCTCGTACGTGCGTGCCTTCGCGGAAGAGATAGATGTCGTGGTCCGTTAACACCCGGGGAGTCTAGCAAGAGTTATGCCTATTGCGCGCACTGCCGTATGCTTTGCTGCAATCCCTGAGGGTTGAGTCACACAATGATGCCCATCGTCATCGGTCACCGGGGCGCGTGTGGTTACGTGCCCGAGCACACTCTCGCCTCGTACTTCATCGCGATGCAGGACGGGGTCGACTTCGTCGAGCCGGATCTCGTGATGACCAAGGATGGAGTGCTGGTGGCGCGCCACGAGAATGAGATCGCGACGACGACGGACGTTGCCGGACAACCGGAATTCGCAGACAGACGTACGACGAAGGTCATCGATGGCACGCCGGTGACTGGCTGGTTCACAGAAGACTTCACGCTCGCCGAGCTCAAGAGATTGCGTGCTCGTGAGCGCATTCCCGACATTCGTCCCGCGAACACGCGGTTCGATGGGCAATTCCAGATCCCGACGCTGGAGGAAATCCTGGCATTGGTGCAGGCCGTGCAACAGCAGCGGGTCACGCTCGCGAAGCAGTTGGGTCATGCCCCACCCGCGCCGATCGGCGTCTATCCGGAGACCAAACATCCCTCGTACTTCCAGAGCCTCGGGCTTGCCATGGAGGAGAAACTCGTCGCCACGCTCGAGAGCTATGGCTACAAGGGGCGGCAGGGGCGGGCATTCCTGCAATCATTCGAGGTTGCCAACCTCAAGGTGTTGAGCAAGTTGACACAGCTGCCTCTGGTCCAGCTCATCGAGTCGAGCGGTGCACCGTATGATTTCGTGCGCGCCGGCGACCGGCGCACTTACGCCGATCTCATCACGCCGCGAGGCCTCGACGAGATCGCCCGGTACGCGCACGCCATCGGACCTGCGAAGTCGCTCATCATTGCGCGTGCCGCTGACGACTCTCTCGCTGAGCCCACCTCGCTGGTCGCCGACGCGCACGCGCAGGGCATTCACGTCCATGCCTGGACTTTTCGCGCGGAGAACTTCTTCCTCCCATCGGCTCTGCGTGTCGGTCCGGATGCGAAATCCTTCGGTCATCTCGATGCCGAGCTGCATGCTTTCCTGGCCGCAGGACTCGATGGATTCTTCACTGACCACGCCGATATTGGTGTGCGCGCACGTGACAGCTTCCTTATGATTGAGCGCCATGAACATCGAGCTCACCCCGTATGAGGCCCGCGTCATCGGCTGCCTGATCGAGAAGCAGATCACCACGCCCGATCAGTACCCGCTCTCGCTGAACGCGCTGGTAAACGCCTGCAATCAGAAGAGCAACCGTGATCCTGTTCTCGACCTCGACGAAGGCACGGTGCAGCGCACGGTTGATGGGCTCTCCAGAAAGCACTTCGTGGTCGAAAAATCCGGCTTCGGCAGTCGCGTCCCCAAGTACCAGCATCGGTTCTGCAACACCGAATACGGAACGTTGAAGCTCGATGAGCAGGAGGTCGCCGTGATCTGCGAGCTGCTCCTGCGGGGGCCGCAGACGCCTGGCGAGCTGCGTTCGCGCGCGGGCCGAATGGCGACGTTCGCCGACGTCAGCGATGTCGAGGCGGCGCTCGCACGCCTCGCTGACCGTGAAGGTTTCGTCGTGCGGCTTCCACGAGAACCGGGTCGTCGCGAGTCGCGCTTCGCGCATCTCTTGAGCGGGCCGGTCGTTGGCGCTACTGGCGCGGCGGGCAGGGCGACCGGCACGCAAATTGGCGTGTCGGCGGGCGGGCAGATCGGCGTGTCGGCGGGCGGGCAGATCGGCGCGGCGTCGTCGCCGTATCCGGATTCGGCGCATGACTCTGCCGAGAGGCTTCCTGCGCCCGCCGAGGTTACTTTTCCGGCGTCGCTGAACGAGGGGCGGCTGGCGAAGCTGGAAGCAGAGGTCGAGGGCCTCCGGGCGGACCTCACGGAGCTCAAACGGCGCCTCGGGGATTAGTCGCGGCCGCCTCGGCGGCGGACGGCCTTCGCGGGGGCAGTTTGGGCTGGTGAGGCAGATGCGGCTGGTGACCTCGGCGGACCCACGGTAGCTCATGGCCCCTCGATTGGCCCGATGGGGCTGATGGGCCCGATGGGGCTCTGATGGGCCGGATGGTTGCCCGGCGAGGCTGAGGGGCCGCCGACCGAGTGGGCCTGATGGTGGCGGGAGACCGCCGATTGGGTCAACGACAAGCCCCGGGGAATTGATCGCTCCGCAGGGCCCGGAGCAGCTCGGCGAGAATCTGGCCGTGGCCCGTATCCGCCGGCGCGAGACCCAGAGCGATTGGGCGAAGCGCATGGGAGTTTCGCGGCCCACCTTGATACGCATGGAGCAAGGCGACCCCGGTGTGGGGATCGGCATCTTCGCAACGGCGCTCTGGCTGATGGGCAGGGTAGAAAGCCTTCCGGCGCTTGCGGCTCCCGAGGAAGATCGAGGCGCCCTCGAGGCGGATGTGCGCGAAGCGATGAGACGACGCCCGGTGCGATCCGCCGGCTCGGCTGACGCACGTCTGAGGCGTAAGAGGCAGGAGTGATGCTTCAGTGCGAATCGGTTACGTACCGGGCGATCGTCTGTACCTGTGGTTGCTCACTCACCCCGATGACCCCGTGCTCGTGGGCGAGCTGAAGCTCGTTCGCACGACGCAAGGAGTGTCTCTCGAGTACTCGTCCGATTGGCTGCAGGGCGGCTTTCCGTTGAGTGAGGATCTGCCGCTGGCCAGCGGTGAGTTCCTGCCGAGAGAGAAGGCCACCGCCGTCGGCGCCGTGGACGACGCACGCCCTGACCGCTGGGGTGAGCGCGTAATCCGCTTCATCGACCGTCCGCCCCGGCTGTCGCTGCTCGAGTACCTATACTTCGCGGGGCACGATCGCTTCGGCGCGCTCGGAGTCTCCGAGCTCGAGCACACCTATCGGCCACACGTGGTCGGCACGTGCCGATGCCTCCACGAGCGCTATGCAGATGCGCGAGCTGTTTCGCAGAATGGTGTTCAACATTCTCATGGACAACACCGATGACCATGAGAAGAACCACACGCTGCTCGTCACTGACGCGCAGCGCTACGAGCTCTCCCCCGAGTATGACATTCTGCCTTCAGGCCAGGCCCTCGGCTTTCAGCAGATGCGCGTAGGAGAGCAGGAAGCCGATTCGACCCGCGACATCGAGATGTACACGCAGCAGATTGATCGTCCGTTTCTGCGTGATCAGCGGCGCGACGCGATGGCGCGTGCCAATTAGGTGGGTGCGGCGCCCGCCGGCGGACTCACGCGCAATGGCGCGCTGACGTGTGGCACATGGCGCCCTGACGCGCCGCACATGGCGCCCTGACGCGTCGCACGAGCGTTGCGCCGCGCCCAGCCGCACTTACCTAGTGACGCTCAGCTGCACGGTCTTCAAGTTCACCGAATCGGGCCCGGCCATGATCTCGAACGTGCCGGGCTCGACGACATGCCTCATATTCTCATCCCAGATCGCCAGCGCACTGGGATCGAGAGTGAAGCTGACCGTAGTCGAAGCCCCGGGCTCCAGCGTCACGCGCCTGAACCCCTTCAGCTGCTTGACCGGCTCAGTGACCGAAGTGACGAGCTCGTGAATGTACAGCTGTACGACCTCATCGCCCGCCATTTTCCCGGTATTGCGCACGCTCACTGAGACCTTGACGCTGCCATCCGTCTTGATCTGTTGCGACGACAACACGGGCGTACCGATGTCGAAAGTCGTATACGACAGTCCGAAGCCGAAAGGAAACAGCGGCTCCTTCGAGCCGAAGATGTACCCACGGTGGGCGCTGGGCTTCTGGTTGTAGAACATCGGCAACTGGTAAAGCGCTCGTGCGACGGTGAGCGGGAGCTTGCCCCCGGGGTTCGCATCTCCGAAGAGGATATCGGCAATAGCAGTGCCGCCTTCCTGGCCCGGGTACCAGCCCTCCACGAGCGCGTTGGCCTTCGCGGCCACCTCGGGAATCGACAGCGGCGGCCCGTTGATGAGCAACACCACCACCGGCTTGCCCAACGAGAACATTGCCTCCGCCAGGTCCTTCTGCTGACCGATGAGGCCGATGTCGGTGCGGTCACCCAGATGGTCGGTAGCCCAGGCCTCGCGGCTCGTGGCCGCGTTGGTGCCGACGACGAGGAGGATGACGTCGGCATCACGGGCAATCTGCTTGGCCTGGTCGATCAGGCGCAGGTTCGTCGCGGGGTCGGCGAGCTTCACATCGTCCGCGTACCAATCGGATGTGTTGGTGATGCGCACGCCCTCAGCGGTGACGACCTTGACGCGATTGCCCAGCTTCGTCCGGATACCGTCGAGCACGCTGATCGCGTGCCGCGGCACGTTGGAGTACCCGCCCAGCCGCGCCACCGCGGCATTCGGGCCGATCACCGCAAGTGTCTTGAGAGAGCTGGCGTGCAACGGCAACACACCGTCGTTCTTCAGCAGAATGACCGCTTTGCGCGCCGCCTCGGTCGCGAGGGCGCGTGCTTCCGCATTGTCGGTGATCTTTTCGGCGTAGTTGGCATCGGCATACGGATTCTCGAACAGTCCCGCGCGGAACTTCATGAGCAGCATGCGGCGTACGGCTGCGTCGATCTGCGCCTGCGTGACGCGGCCATCGGCGAGCGCCTTCGGCAGCTGCCGATACGCCTCTCCGTCGGGGAGATCGAAATCGACGCCCGCATCGAGCGCGCGCACTGCTGCACTCTCCAGATCGGGCTCGACATGATGCAAGGTGACCAGTTGTTCGATGCCTTCGTAGTCGCTGACGACCGCGCCTTTGAAGCCCATTTCGTCGCGCAGGATGTCGCGCAACAGCCAGCGGTTGGCGTGGGAGGGAATACCACCAATCTCGTTGTACGATGGCATGACGTCAGCGGCACCGCCGCGCGTGATGGCCGCCTGGAAAGGCGGAAAGAACACCTCGCGCAGCGTGCGCTCCGAGATCTCCGCAGGCCCGACGTTCGTGCCGCTCTGCGGTTGCCCGTGCCCCGTCATGTGTTTGAGCGTCGCAAACACGTGGCCGGGCTCGAGCCCGTAGTCCAGAGGTGGTTTGTCACCCTGGAAACCCCTGACTGCAGCTACGCCGAGCTCACCGATGAGGTACGGATCCTCTCCGTATGTCTCTTCGATGCGGCCCCAGCGTGCATCGCGAGCGACGTCGACCACGGGCGCGAGCGCGAGCTGCACGCCGCGTGCGCGAATTTCCCGCGCCACGACCGTAAAGATGCGGGTCAGGAGCTCCGGATCCCAGGTACTCGCGAGTGCCAACGCCTCGGGGAAGTGCGTCGCGCCGCGAGCGGCGTATCCGTGAAGGCCTTCTTCGTGAAAGAGCGCGGGTATGCCGAGGCGGGTGTCGGTCATCTGGTAGTGCTGAATGGCATTGACCAGGTCCACGGTCTGCCGCGCGTCGCGGAACGGCTTCTCCTCGGGTGTGGGCGTCCCCGCGCCATGCAGATCGTTGGGGCGTACGAAATGCCCGATCCCTTCCGGGTAGAGCGTGCGGGCCTTCGCTGGATCGAACTCTCCCGCCGCCGTCAGGAGCGCAGCTTTGCGATTCCAGATCGCAGTGATCTGCGCCAGCTTGTCATCGAGAGTCATGCGCGCCAGCAGGTCATCAATGCGCGCCTCGACGGGTGCTTTTGCGTCTTTGTACAAAGGCTTGGCCGTGGTGTTGGCCACACCCGCTGCCAAGGCACAGGAAGTGCTGGCTACCCACAAAAACGCGATGACGCTTGCGCGCAACAAACGCATGACAGCGCTGCCAGTCGACCCTTTCATCCGAATCCCCCTCGTTGATTTCGCGCAACAGGCGCCGGGCGTGGTACCGGTATCATACGACCCCTCTCCGCGTGCCGGTCAAACGTGTTTGCTTACCGAGTGTTGCACTTCGCAAACTGGTAGCGCTATCATCATGACACCGGTTGACCTGAGCAGTGGCCAACAGCTTGGCGAAACCGCGTCAGTGCCGACGTGCGTTCACCGGGCGCCGCGCGATAGTCGCGCGCCGTCCACGTCCGCGAGTTTCGTTGCAGAAACCACGGATCGGCTCGAGGGGGATAAACAATGCTCAGCGCATCCGCTGCCGCGAGCCGCGTGGGTCTCGTCTCACCGCTTTCCAATTTGAGGGGGATGTCGTGAAAGATCGAAAGACAGTTGCGCAGGCTTCGGTAGGTCTGCTGAGCCTGTGTATCGCGGCCGCGATCGCGCAGGCACAGGAGCAAAACCAGACGACCCCACCGCCGCCCGCAGCGGCTCCCGCGGCAGACTTGCAGGAAGTCGTCGTCACGGGGTATCGCCGTAGCTTGACGGAGTCCACTGACGCGAAGCGCGATGCCACCGGTTTCATCGACCAGGTGAACGCGGAGGATATTGGTAAATTCCCCGACACGAACATCGCGGAGTCCTTCAACCGCATCCCGGGTATCACCATCTCCCGCGACATCACGGGCGAGGGGACTGATATCGCGATCCGTGGCCTCGGAACGAGCTTCACCAAGGTGCTGCTGAACGGTGCGCCGGTGGCCGTAGCCTCCACGGGCACGACGGATTCGCAGAATACCAACCGCGAAGTCGATCTGGACCTGTTCCCGACCGAGTTGTTCACCCAGCTGACCGTGCAGAAGACCA
>CAZLYG010000284.1:0-6971 GCA_964563075.1 uncultured Steroidobacteraceae bacterium
ACCCCCCCGCCGCTCCACACGCCCCAGCCGCTCCACCACTCCGGGGAGCTCGTAAGCCCCTCGCGGCCCGAATTGGTCCTCTTAGTGGTTTTGCCACAGAGCTCCGAAAACGCGCAGTGGTTCAAAGAGATGGGTGCTCAGCGGCGCGCCGCATCATAGATGCCGCATTCGTCACAATGTCGTTTCCCGACTATCAGTACAAAGGGGCTTTTGAGACTCAACGAGGGGGCTGGGATTGCGCGGCGGTAGCGCACACTTGGGACGCGCCACACCGGGACATTGGTCTCGATTCACCGTGTTGCGCCGCTGGGTGGAATTGCGCAATTCGTTGGCCGCCCGCCTGAGTGTGACGGCCCGACTCGGCATCGTAATGGGCACAGTGGTCCTGTTGGCAACGACCGCCCGAGCCGTTGCTGGATGGGGTCCGTTCGCCGTTGTTGCCTGGATCTGCGGGCTGGTGCTCGCCGTCCTCATCGTCAACGGCGTCGTCAGCCGCTACAACGCGATGGCCGAGAAGCTGAAAGCGGCTCACACAGTCACCAAGGAATATCAGACTGAGCTCGAGGTGCGCGTGGATGAGCGCACACGACAGCTCCAGCACCTGGCCGAACACGATCCGCTCACGGGGCTGCCGAACCGCCGGCAACTCTGGAACTATCTCGAAACAGCGATCAGGAGCGCACCGCATGACGCCCAGGTCGCCGTGTTCTTCCTGGATCTCGACAACTTCAAGAACATCAACGACAGCATGGGCCACGCGTTTGGCGATCTCGTGCTGCAGGGAATCGCGCACCGCTTGCGGGAAGCGACGGGCGGGCCGGGAGGCTTCGCCTCACGGCTCGGCGGTGACGAGTTCACCGTCGTGTACGGAACGCCGGGTGGCCTTGCGGACATCTCGCGCGTCGGCAGCGAGCTCGTCAGCGCCTTTCAGCGGCCGATGCTGATTGAGGGTCGCGAGCTGCTCGTGAGTATCAGCGTCGGCGCCAGTGTGTATCCAGACCACGCGCAGACACCGGACGCCCTGCTGCGTGCCGCCGATGCGGCGCTGTTCAGCGCCAAGACTTCGGGCCGCAGCCGGCTCGGCATGTTCAATCGCGAGATGCTCGAGACTGCCTCGCACAAATTCCAGATCGAGCAGGGATTGCGCCGCGCCGTGGACCGCGGTGAATTCGAGCTGCAGTTCCAACCGGAAGTGAGCTGCGACTCCCTCGGAACCACGCTCGTGGAAGCGCTGCTGCGCTGGCGCCTCCCCGACGGTCAATATGTGGCGCCGGGCGAGTTCCTGCCGGTCGCCGAAGAATCCGGCCTCATCACCAACATCAACGACTGGGTGCTGGGCTCGGCCATCCAGTACGGCGCTCTGTGGCACCACGGCGCCTGGCCCGAGGCGCGTGTGGCCATCAACGTATCGGCCAGGCAGCTGCTGGATACTCATTTCGTCGATCGCATGCGGGAGCTGCTGGCAGCACATCGCTTGCCGCCGCGCTGCATCGAGATCGAGCTGACCGAGACGGTGTTGCAGACCGGCCCGAGCACCATCGAGACACTCCGCGAGCTGCGCCAGCTGGGAGTCAGCATTGCCCTCGATGACTTCGGTACCGGTTACTCCTCGCTGGCATCGCTGGAGAAGCTTCCCCTGACGCGGGTGAAGCTGGATCGCAGTCTCATCGCCAGCATCGATACGAGCGAGCGCTCCCTGGCCATCGCACGGGCCATCATCGGGTTGTGCGAGAACCTTCATCTGGATGTGACCGCCGAGGGCATCGAGCGCCAGATGCAGCTCGCGCTGCTCTTGAGCCATCGCTCCATGTCGCTGCAGGGATTTCTGCTGGCACGGCCCATGCCCGCCGATCGCATCCCCGACTGCATCGCCACCATGCCGGCGCGCCTGCAGGCATTTCTTCTCGAGACGCATGTTGCCGGGACCGGCGCCGTCGCGCCTCCCGAGCCGGCGCGCGCAGCTGGCTAGCCGCGATCAGCCCCGAATCGCCGCGACGACCTGGCGGGCGTGCGCGAGTATCGGCAACACCGCCGCGCCATTCGCCCCAGCACAGTTCTGCAATAACGTTCGATAGTAGCCGGCGGCGATGTCCATCCTGCCGAGTTGTTCCGCCGCTTCCGCGGCCCCCAACAGGCCGTTGTAGCGATTCGGATCGCTGACGAGCGAGGTCGCGTAGTCCTGCAGCGCCTGCTCGGCTCTGCCTGACATCAACTCCATCTCCGCCAGCATCTCGCGTGCGGGCAGCTCCACTTCTCCCTTGCCGACCTGGGCCTGCCGATCAGCCACGGGTCGCAGGCGTGCAAGCGCGCCGTTGACATCGCCCTCCGCAAATGCCGCCCAGGCATCAACCTCGTCTATCCGTCCGGCATTGGCGCCCCCAGGTTGCAGCTCCGGCACGTTTTTCGGCACCAACGCGTTCATCGCGGCGGCAGCTTCCCTGGCCGCAGCCGCGTCGTGCATGTGAGCGGCGGCCATCGCGTGGGCCAACAGCGTCAAAGATTGCACGTACCATAGGCCACTCTTGGGGGGCTGCAGGCGCGCCGCAGTCGCCCAGTCATGCGTCTCAATCGCCAACAACGCGGGATAGCGCGCTTCGATCTGCGGATAGTAGTTGGCATCAATCTGGGCATCGACATCGGAAGCCTTGACCGAGGGCGCCTCCGCGACGATGGCACGGGCCTCGTTTTCATGGCCGATCTGCAGGTAGGCGTACTCCAGGAACTCCATGGCATGCAAGCGATTCTCCGCGCCCACGCGCGGTCCCGTCTTCACTTCAGCGGCCGCCTTGGAAGCCAGGTTGGAGCGGATGTCGTCCTGCCACAGACCGAGACGCGCGTAGATATGGGAGGGCATGTGCAAGGCGTGTGGCGCGGCTGGTGCGATCTGCGCGTAGCGACGCGCTGCCGCGAGGCCCTCCTGCGCCATGTGCGGGTTGTCGCAGGCGTGGATCAGGTAGTGCGCGATTCCGGGGTGGTTCGGAAATCGCTGCAGGAGCGGATTGAGGATAGCGACCGCACGATGCTCATTGACGAGTCGGACATCATCCGGCGGATCGGACTCCAGAAGGGAGAGGGCGTAGAAGATCTGTGCTTCGACGTCATCGGGGTATGCCGCGGCTAGCGTCTCCATCGCGTCCGAGTAGCGCTTCGTGCGTGCGCGATAGTCCGCCGGAGTCTTCACAGTCGCATAGTCGTCGAAGAAACCATGCAGCGCTCCGATGTAAGCGGTTTCGCGAGGCGAGGTTTCCATCGCAGCATCCGCCTTCTTCAGCGCCTCCTGTGCGTGCGCGATGTCATCGGCCGTAGGCGTGTCGAATAGCTGGTGGAGGTCGGCCATAGCTTGACCCCAATAAGCCATGGCGCAATCGGGATCGGATTCGGCGACGTGCTCGAAGGTTTCGCGTGCGATGGGAATCCAGAACGAGTGCAGCAGCGCGACGCCGCGATTGAAGTCCGCACGTACCGCCCGCTTGCAGGAGGTTTCGAAGAAGACGGCGCCGAGCTTCTCCGGCGGCGGCATGCTCGCCATATCGTCATGGGAGTGCGCATGTGCCCGAGGAACCAGCAACGCCAGAAGCACGAGGACCAGGATGACTCGTCGCTGCACGACACTCCCCTTGCAGATCAGTCCGCCGTCGGCTTGGACCGCAGCACCGCCGGCTTGTTCGACCCGTCAGCACGCGCAATCAGGGCCGGGGCCGAAGTCAGGGCCGGGGCCGAAGTCAGGGCCGGGGCCGAAGTCGGGGCAGGGGCCGAAGTCGGGGCCGCGGCCGAAGCCGCAGCCGGGGGCGCACCCGAAGCCGCGCCAGCGCTCGGGACCGACCCGAACCCACCCCCGCCGGGCGTTTCGATCACCACGAGGTCACCCGCTGCCAGCTCGACCCGGTCATGACCGGCCATGGGATCGCGTTGCCCGCTGCTGCGCTCGATCCACTGCCGTCCGGTCGCTCCGTCGCCGCCGCCGGCCAGCCCGAAAGGGGCCACGGTCCGGCGGGAAGCGACGAGCGTCGCGGTCATCGGTTCAAGGGCGCGGATCGCGCGGATCACCCCGTCGCCACCGCGATGATAGCCGGCGCCGCCGGAACCGCGCCGGATCGCAAACCGCTCGAGCCGAATCGGATATCGCAACTCCAGCACTTCCGGGTCGGTGATGCGGGTGTTCGTCATGTGGGTGTGAACCGCGGCCGCACCGGGGAAATCCGGCCCGGCCCCTGCCCCGCCGCAGATCGTCTCGTAGTACTGGTACCGCGGGTTGCCGAACAGAAAGTTGTTCATCGTGCCCTGCGCGCTCGCGCAAGCCCCCAGCGCGCCCAGCAAAGCACAGGCAATCGCCTGGCTGATCTCCGTGTTGCCCGCAACGACGGCGCTGCCGGGCGCCGGATCGAGGAAACTGCCCGGCGGCAGGATGATGCGCAGAGGAGCAAGGCAGCCTTCATTCAGCGGCAAATCCGCATTCACCAGACAGCGGAACACGTAGAGCACCACCGCGCGAGTCACGGCCCTGAGCGCATTGAGGTTACCGGGGCTTTGCGGTCCGGTACCCATGAAGTCGATCACTGCGCTGCGCGCACCGCGGTCGATTCGGACAGCGACTTTCAGCGGCGCACCGTCGTCCATCCGGTACTCGAACGCGCCACTGCCGAGATGGTCGATCACCTGACGGATGCTCTCCTCCGCATTCGCCATCACATGCGCCATGTAGGCACGGACCTCGGGCCAACCATATCGCTGCAACAGCCCCTGGAGCTCACGTATGCCTGTCTCGTTGGCAGCGACCTGGGCCTTGATGTCAGCGATGTTGGTTGCAGGGCTGCGCGCCGGCCAGCGAGCACCGGTCAGCAGCCCGTGAAACTCATACTCGCGGAAGTGTCCTTCCGCCACCAGCAGAAAGTCATCGATCACGACGCCCTCTTCGGCCAAGGTCCTGGAGTCAGGAGGCATCGATCCGGGCGTCAGTCCGCCGATGTCGGCGTGATGACTGCGGTTCGCAACGAAAAAGCGAATGGCCTGATTCGTCTCATCGAACACGGGCGTGACGACCGTGACATCGGGCAAGTGCGTGCCACCATGGAACGGGTCATTGAGCGCCACCGAATCTCCGGGCCGCAGTGTGCCCCGCCGCTTCTCCAGGACCAGGCGCACGCTCTCGCCCATTGCCCCCAGATGTACCGGTACGTGCGGCGCGTTGGCAACGAGATTTCCCTCGGAATCGAACAACGCACAGGAGAAATCCAGGCGCTCCTTGATGTTGACGCTGGTTGCCGTGTTACGCAGAACCACGCCCATTCTCTCTGCCACGGCCATGAACAGGTTGTTGAACAGCTCCAGCTTCACCGGATGCGCCGCCTGGACCGGCGCGGCGGCAGATGTATCGCTGCGGCACAACAGCACATTGGCCGCGCTGTCGACCTTTGCGCGCCAGCCTGGCTCGACGATCGTTGTGGCAATGGACTCGCGAATCAGTGCCGGACCGTTGATCCGGTCTCCGGGGACCAATGCGGCCCGCTCGAACACTGCGGCGTCGTGCTCTCGCCCACCGCTCCAGAGCGTTACAAAACCAACTGGCGCCAGCGGGTCCTTGCGCGCGCTGATGTGCAGGGGGACGGTCACGGCCTCCCCTCTGAGCACGGCCTCGACGGACACGGTCTCGATGACGAGGCTGCGCTCGGGGGTGGAAAATCCGAAGTAGGCCCGATGCGCGACATCGAACGCGCTGCGCATCTCATCGAGGCTGCCCAGCTCTATGGGCAATGCAGTGTCGGTTCCCTCGTACCGCAGATAGACCGTACGCGCCAATTGTATCGGCCCCGCGCCCTCCAGTGCGGCAGTGGCCGCTGCGGCCAGCACCTCCGCACAGGCGAACAAGTCGGCCACTGCGGCGACTGCAAGGGGCCGCTCGATGGCCTGATGACGTATCGCACTACGGTCCGCCACTCCCATGCCGTACGCCGACAGGACCCCCGCGTAAGGATGAATCATCACCGTCGGCATGCCGAGCTCATCGGCAACCAGGCAGGCGTGCTGCCCGGCTGCACCGCCAAAGCACTGCAGCACGAAGTCCGCGGGGTCGTGACCCCTCTGCAGCGATACCTGTTTGATGGCCTGCGCCATGTTGACCACCGCAATGCGCAGAAAGCCCTCGGCCACCGTGCGCGCATCCTGCGCGATGCCCGTGGCGACGCTGATCTCCCGCGCGAGCTCCTCGAAACGTGCGGTAACCACTTCAGTGTCCAGAGGCAGATGACCCTCCGGACCAAAGATCATCGGGAAGTGAGCCGCCTGGATCTTGCCGACCATGACGTTGGCGTCCGTGACGGTCAAGGGCCCTCCACGGCGGTAGCAGGCCGGGCCCGGGTCGGCCCCGGCACTGTCGGGACCGCCCCGAAAGCGGCCGCCGTCGAAATGCAGGATCGAGCCACCCCCTGCGGCGATAGTGTGGACCGCCATCATGGGTACTCGGAGCTGCGCTCCGGCCACTTCCGTATCCAGGGCGCGCTCCCAGCTTCCCGCATACAACGAGACGTCGGTGGAAGTGCCTCCCATGTCGAATCCGATGACCCGGTGAAACCCGGCCGCCTCCGCGGTTCTGGCCGCTCCCACGACACCCGCGGCCGGCCCAGACAGGATGGCGTCCTTGCCCTGGAAAGCGGCGGCATGTGTGAGGCCGCCGCTGGACTGCATGAAGTACAGTGGCGCACGCACTGCTGCGACGACACTGTCGACATACTTGCGCAGCACGGGCGAGAGGTATGCGTCGACCACTGTCGTGTTGGCGCGCGCAATCAGCCCCAGCAGCGGACTCACGAGGTGACTGACAGAGACCTGCGTGAAGCCTGCCTCATGTGCCAACTGCGCCAGACGCTGCTCGGATTCCGGAAACTGCCAGGCGTGTGCGAGAGCGATGGCCACCGCTTCGAGCCCTTCTGCCTTCCTGCGCGCCAACATGGCACGCACCGCGCGCTCATCGATTG
>CAZLYG010000285.1:0-6970 GCA_964563075.1 uncultured Steroidobacteraceae bacterium
CGCCATGGTGCCCTCGATACCCGTGGCCGTAATCTTGCCGCTGACGGACTTGTCAGCCTTGATCGTGATCTCTCCAGTAGCTTTGGCCGCCGTGGTGACGGGCGGCACTTCCTGTGCTCCGGTGAGCGTCACTTTCATCTCCTTGGCGCTGGCAAGGCCAACACTCGCCCCGAGCAGCACCGCCACCAGGGCGAGCCGCAGATTGCTCCTCGTCATACCGGATCCTCCACTGTACGGACAATTCGAATGGTTAGAACGCGGGAGTGAACGCGTCGGATCTATACAGGTTCCGGCACTTGCCTGCCAGCATGAGCTCTCCACGAGGGCACGCCGCGGCCAACGGGAGCGCGCGCGGCTGATATCAGGTGCGCGTACCGGAGGGCGCGTCGCAGAAGCCCGCGAAGATCAGGTAACCATCCTCGAAGTGACGCACATCGCCCATGGTCCACTCACCGGGACACAGGTGCACGTGCTCGAGGCTGGCGTCGATCAGTTTCGATAGCGTTTTGAGGGTGTCCTGGCTCATGTGCTGGTGGCGGGCATCGAGCGGCTCCCCCCGGCCCACTTGTCGCCATGCGTCAGGCGTCAACGTGAGCTGCCAGTGAGTCACTCCGTCGGCCTCCACCCAGTGATCGAACTCGGCATGTGCGGTGACCGGAGCACGCGTACAGGCCGCCAGCAGCAGGAGCAGAATGAGTGTTGGGCGCATCGTCGTGCCTGTTTTTCTTTGCTGGCACGACTCTACGGGACACCCGGCATGCGGGCCAACGGACAGGAAACAGACGGACAGTGGGCCGACGGACTATTGTTGGTCTGGAGGGATCGAGATGGCCATGAATGCGCAGGAATTGCTGCAGCGGGTCGTGGCGCTCCGCACTGGGCTGAGGAGACCTCCGGTTGTCAATGGCCGATGTCGCTCGCCATGCGCCGCGCGATCTCCCCCTGTTGCGTCGTCGACTGCTGATTGGTGCCGTACAAGGCCTTCAGAAAGGCCGCGTCCCAGTCGCTGAGTCCCTCCGGCTTCGCATCGTCCGAGGCGGCGAACACGCGCAGGATGCTGGGCGCCGTGCCGACATCCGCGTCGTTCTGAATCTGTGCCAGGCCGACCATGGCCGAGTAGTCGGCGAGCTGACGGACCTTGATCCCTTTGAGGCGGGTGCTGTCGAAGGCGACGACGACGGTGGTGAACGCGCGCACGCCGGCGAATACCGTGCGGGTTGCATCATCCATCTGATTCATTCGTGGGCTGGCCGGATTGAAAGGTGCGGCCATGGAGAAGCTATAGGACATCCCGTGCGGACGCTCGGTATGGATGTTGTACCAGACGCGCGCCAGCCGCGGCGTCTTGATAAAGGCATCGATGGTCCGATCGGAAGCCCCCTCGAACCCCTCGAACACATGGAAGTCTTTCTTGTACCACGCCTGCAGCACGGCCTCCGGGTGGTCACTGATGAGGATGACGAGATTCGCCTCGCACGGCTGAGGCGCCGTGCGCACCCCGGCGGTGGTCGCAATCTGCCTGACGCGTGTTGCAATGTAGTCATTGGAGTCCGGCCGAAGGCCTACGACCAGCGGACAAACCGGTACGCTCCAGCGCGTCAGTGAAACGTCGAACGCGGGCTGCAGGCTATGAGAGACGAAGGTCCGCACGCGCCGCTCGAGAGCCTCGCGTTGCGCCTCGATCGTTACCTGGGGTAAGGGGGTACCGGAGGGTGCGCCGGCCGCAGAGCCAGACGACCCGGATCCCGTATTGTCCTGGGCTGGCGGATCGGCTCTGGCGTCGCATGCGAGGGAGAATGCAATGGTGACGGCCAGAGCTCGAGCGACGCCGCGGCAGAAGCGCTCAGAGCGCGTGTACGCGAGCCCGAGCTGCCCGCGTTGGCTCCGTGCCATGGCCGATAACCCAATCATGGTTGCCGTAAGTCTGCGGCGTCCGCCTGCTCTGAAGCGCGACGCTCGCACAGGCGTCCTGCGTGAAGCAAGCGCAACGGTCGGGGGCGCAGCCGTCGCTCTCGCCCCTGTACCCCGGTCAGTGACTCTGCAGCTTCATCCGCGTAACGCCGTGTTCGTCCACGTACTCGCGATTGTTGTCGCAGACGTACTCGAGCATCTCATAGCCCGGCGCGCGCCGGTACGCGAAAGTGAACGTCCAGGGCTTCTGCAGCGCCACCGGGTCCTCGATCGTAATCTCATCGTGCAGAACGTCCGGCGCCACCAGGTGGAAGCGCTCCTTGATGCGCATCTGGTCGCTATGCGGCATGTCGCGGTAGCCGAGCACGTCCTCCTTCACCCCGACGGTGTCAACGACGAGCGTGTCACCTTCCCAGTGACCGACGGAGTGGCCGAAATAGCTCGGCGGGGTCTCCTCGATCTTCGTCTGCGGCCGGTCCATGAAGATGCGCCGTACCTGGCTCATGGCTTCGGCGACGATCGTGACCTGACCGCGCGTCTGCAGGATCTCGATCGGATAGATCGGAAACATCATCTGCGGCATCCCATTGGGGATGCATTTGGTGCTGTCATTGGCAAGCGGCTCGCCGCGCTTGTCCGACTCGCGCTCCGCGGCGCGCTTCGCCTCGTAGGGGCCAGCGTATTTCGGCGTCAGCAGCAGCGGCGTTGGTGGCGGAGCAACGAGCTTCGGATCCGGTGGCGGTCCTTTGCCGCGCGATGGATAGACCATCCAGTCGCCCGTGATGTCGGGAGGACTGTGCGCGCCGGCGCGGCTGGCAGGGGGCGCACAAGCGATTGCCAGCATCGCGAGAGCCGCGAGCCCGGGCAGATATCGTCGTGTCACCGACGCGAGAGAAGGTGCGGCAACTTGCATGCGGACTCCTCGAAGAACGCCTCAGCGCTCGAACACGCCGCCGGGGGGATTACTGTCGCCCAGCGTGCGGCCATCGGCGAAGGTGGCCGTCTCCAGCATGCCGCCGGCGGTTCCGTCCTTGAGCGGATTGACCAGTAATTTCACCTTGTCGCCCTTCTTCACGTCGGTGAACTTCCAGCCTCCGCGCATCAGCACGTTCACGCTGGCGCACTCGATGCTGTAGTGCTTCGTCCCGCCCTTGCCGTCCGGCACGTCCAACTCGATATAGACGTGCGGGTTGGTCCACTCGAACCGGGTCACCGTGCCGGCCAGGGTGACACGGTTGACGTGATCGAACATGGCGAAGGAATGATGGGCCAGGGCCGCCGGGGGAATGGCCAGTGCGGCCATCCCCAGACATCCTGCCCAGCTGCAAACAATGCTCCGCGCTCGCGACATAGACGGTCCCCTCGAGGAAATCGACGCCCGGCCGGTATCATACAACATGTTGAAAAAACAACGTATCGCCCCTGGGACGCGACTGCGGGCACCCTCGCCAACGCGCGGTCAGCCGTGCTCGAGACGCAACAACGCCCACTCCTCGAGGTGCGACTCGCTGCGCACCCTCATGCCTGCCTGCTCGTAGGCGACGCGCAATGCCGGCGTCTCCGGCCGGGTGATCCCGCTGAGCAGCAGCACACCCGTCGGCCCCACGGCACGGCACAGACACGCTGCCAGCTCGATCAGGGGGGAGCGGAGAATATTGGCGACCACGAGATCGAAACGGGCACCCCAGTGATCGGGTGCCTCGTCCCCGAAGCCAATGGCGACGGGATGGGAATCCAGAGCCGCGTGGGCTCTCGCACAGGCCAGTGCCGCAGCATCGATGTCCGTTCCCACGACCAGGGCAGCGCCTCGAGCTCTGGCGATGCGGGCCAGCACCCCCGTACCCGTGCCGACGTCCAGTACAGCGCGCGGTTGCCGCTGCCGACACAGCAGATCGAGCGCTCCTGCACACAGGCGTGTGGTCGGATGGGACCCGTCGCCGAACACCCTGCTCTCCCCCGGACGCTGCGGAATCTGCGCCAGCGCCAGCGCGCCGAGCCCCACACAAGGTGGCGGCGTCCCCCTCAGGTACAGCTGGACCCGGGGTGCGAGGTTAACGACCGCACGGGTTACCATTGAGGCCATGTGCTACTCCGCCCTCGTCCGCCAGGACCTGCACGAGATCGCGCGCCGCTTCGGCGCCGAGATCGCCTACGAGATGTTCGCGCAACTCTTCCGTGAGCGCCTCCAGAACGATGACATCAAGGTCGCCCGGGCTCTGGAGCAGAGCTTCCAGCATCCGCAGAGCGAGATCGAACGGCAGATCAAGGCGGACATCGACACCTATCGGAGCCGTCGCGTGTCGGAGTGGGAAAAGGATCTGTTCACGCAGAGAAAGCGCCTGGCCGATGCCGAACGCAGCCTGAGCCTGCGGGAAACGCGCAAGGCACGCGAAGACGTTCGCATTGCGACGAAGAAAATCGAGCTCAACAGGACGCGGCTCGCGGACGTGCGCCGGACCAGCCTCACCGAGGAAGATATGCGTATCTTTCCCATGACCCATGTGCCGATCATCGCCAACATCGGCCGCCGCCTGCAGCTGGCCCCCATGCGCTACACATGCCGGCTCGCCGGCAAACCCGCCAGCCACGATGTGAGCTTCCCAGGTACCTATATCGCGCGCCGCGACAGCCTGGACGGGTTCTGGGCCGGAGTGTTCGGCCGGCGGCACGCCATCATGATCATCAGCGGCTTCTTCGAGAACGTGCCGCGGCATCTTTATGAGCACCGCGCGCTCGAGCCCGGTGAGCGGCCCGTCAATGTCGTTCTGCAGTTCAAGCCACGGCCTGCCATCGACATGGCCGTCGCGTGCGTCTGGGATCACTGGCAGGCGCCAGGCGCAGCAGACTTGTGGTCATTCGCCGCCGTGAGCGATGAGCCGCCGCCAGAGATTGCTGCCACGGGCCATCAGCGTTGCCTGATTCCGCTCAAGGAGCGAAATGTGGCGCAGTGGCTGGCTCCCGAGCGGGTCGGCCGAGCACGTCTGCAGGCTATCCTCGCTGACCGCGAGACTCCCTACTTCGAGCACCGGATCGCCGCCTGAGTGCGCCACGTGCCGCTCATCCGAGCCGGCACAGGATGAGCTCCGGATCGGAATTGATGCGGATCGGCAGGTTGCTGCAACCGACGCCCCGGCTGACGATCAGGCAGCCGTTCCCGTCGATCTCGAAGCGACCGCGACCGTAACGGCGCGCCAGAGGGCCGCCGGCATCGAGGATGGCAGTCCCGTCCCGCAGCGCCACCTGCCCGCCATGCGTGTGGCCAGCCAATCCTAGATCGAAGTACTGCCCGCCCAGCAGCAGCAGCCCATCCGGCGAGTGCGTCAGCAGCACCCGCACGCCGTCGGCGCCAGCGACTGCACGCGTGACATCGGCGCTCCCGGTCCACGGATCGTCGATGCCACAAATCCACACCGACTCGAATGGTGCCGGCAGGCGACAATTCCGATTGACCAGCACCTGTACTCCGGCCTGCCCGAGCCGCTGCACGATACGCTCATCGTCGGTCAACAGATCGTGATTGCCCAATACACCGAATTTGCCCAGCGGAGGATCGATGCGTTGCAGGTGATGGGCCAACACCTCCACCTGCTCCGCCGCGCACGATACGTAGTCTCCACCGAGCAGCAGCACATCCGGCCGATGCCGCCTCAATTCGTCGATGAGCGTCGCGAACATCCGCGCGTCCGTGGCTGGGCCGGCGTGGAAGTCGGAAGCGAACGCCAGCAACAGCCGGCGCGGCAGCGACCGGTCCCGTGGCAGACGCACCTCGTGCTCGGAGATCCGCAGTTTCCCGTGCAGGCCCCAGCGATAACTCCAGCCGGCGATGAGCCCGTTCAGGAGGATCGCGTCCAGCACCTGCAACGCAAGGCGTCGCAGGCCTGAATGATGTCTGCCGCGGCCCATGCAGGCGCAGTGTGCACCGTTCGTCGTAGAATTGCCGCCCTCGCCCGGAACTCACATCGAGGAGTAGACCGTGAGACCGAACTGGACCCGTTGGACCCTATCAGCCGTGCTCCTGATGCTCTGCGGAAGTGCGCTCGCCAGCGCGCCGCTGCAGATAAGGCAAGCCCCCGGGTTCTATCGGGTGATGCTTGGGGACTTCGAGGTCACGGCGCTCTCCGATGGCACCTTTTCCTTCAACGTCAAGGATTTGCTCAAGGGCATCACGCCCGCGCAACTCGACGCTGCGCTCGCGCGCGCATTCCTCAAAGAGCCCGTGGATCTGTCCGTCAACGGCTTTCTGATCAATACGGGCACGAAGCTCATCCTGATCGACACGGGTACCGGCGGGGGCGCCCCTACGGCCGGCCAGCTGCTCAGTAACCTGCGCGCTTCGGGCTACGCGCCGGAGCAGGTGGATGACATCTTCATCACCCACATGCATGGCGACCACATCGGCGGCTTGACGAAGGACGGCAAGGCTGTGTTTCCCAATGCGACCGTGCACGCCTCGCGGCAGGAAGGTGACTACTGGCTAAGCGAGGCGAAGATGAGCGCCGCCCCCGCCGCCCAGAAGCGGGGCTTCCAACAGGCGATGGCGACCTTCAGGCCCTATGCGGAGGCCAAACACCTGCAGCTCTTCGATGGCGACGTCGAGGTCGTGCCCGGCATCCGCTCGGTAAGCGCCTTCGGGCACACGCCCGGTCACACGATGTACCTGGTGACGAGCAAGGACGAGCATCTGCTGCTGTGGGGCGATCTGATGCACGTGGCCGCCGCTCAGTTCCCGGATCCGGCCGTAACGATCACCTTCGACAGCGACTCGCCCTCCGCGGAGCGCGTACGCGTGAAAACCTTCGCCGAGGTAGCCGCAAAGGGATATATGGTCGGCGGTGCGCACCTGTCATTCCCGGGACTGGGGCATCTGCGGGCGAGCGGGCCCGCGGCGGATGCACCGGGTGTCGAGAGTTACGTGTTCGTGCCGTTGAATTACAGCTTGCTGCATTAGTTCACAGCGACCGCGGTCATCGTGCAGCCGCTTGACCGGATTGGGATGGCCGCACGGCGGAGAGCGACAGATGAGCCCGTTCAGCGAATCAACCACCGCCGTTCCGGAAGG
>CAZLYG010000286.1:0-6913 GCA_964563075.1 uncultured Steroidobacteraceae bacterium
TCGACTGCCGCGAGGCGGCCCGTACCGACGAAGTGGCGAACACGGTCGACTACAAATCGGTGGCCAAGCGCGTCATCGCCTTTGTAGAGGCCTCGGAGTTCAAGCTCGTCGAGACGCTGGCGCATCGACTGGGCATGCTCATCATCGAGGAGTTTCCTCTGGAGTGGGTGCGCATCAGCGTGAACAAGCCGGGCGCCATACGGGGATCGCGTGATGTGGGCATCGTGGTGGAGCGTACGCGGGCCGATCTCGCTTCAGCCAGGTCCGGCTGACGACCATGGCTGACATCTACGTAGCGGCCGGCAGCAACATCGAGCCGGAGCGCAATCTCACCCTCGCCTCGCACGAGCTGGTGCGGGAATTCCCCGACACGCGCTTTTCCTCCTGGTATCGCAATCCCGCCGTGGGCTTTCAGGGCGATGACTTCATCAACTTCGTGGCCGGGTTCAGCAGCGACCTTCCGGTCCACGAAGTCGTACGCAAGCTGCAGGCAATCGAGATGCTGTGCGGGCGACCCAGGGAGGCTCCGCGCTGGGCACCGCGCTCGATGGATCTGGACATCCTGCTGTATGACGCCCTCGTCTGCGATGAGCCGAAGTTGAAGCTGCCGCGCCCGGACTTGTTGCGGCGCGCATTCATGCTGGGTCCGCTGGCGGAACTGGCGCCGCACCTGATGCATCCCACCGCGGGGGCGACCATCGGCGAGCTCTGGAGCCGCTTCGACGCCGCGGCTCATCCCATGCAGAAAGTGCCCGCAATGGCCCAGCCCGCAATGGCCCAGCCTGTAACGGGCCAGTCGACTCCCGTTACCAACCTACGCTCCGACCCCCGTCCACCGCGAGAACCTGACCGGTGATATACGGTGCCTCGGTGGCGAAGAACAGCGCCGCGCGCGCCACATCTTCCGCGGAGCCCGGTCTCTTGAGCGACGTCTTATCGATGATCGCCTCTTTCAGCTGCGAGTCCATGCCGTCCTCCGGCCACATCACCGGCCCGGGTGCGATGGCATTCACGCGCACCTCCGGCCCCATCTCACGGGCCAGGGACCTGGTGAGCATGATCAGCCCGGCTTTGGCGACGCTGTAGACCGGATGGCGGCCGAGGGGGCGCATGCCGTGGATGTCGGCGATGTTCAGGATCAGTCCACTGCTGATCCGCAGCGGCGCCGCCGCGGCTTGCGATAGAAACAGCGGCGCCTTGAGATTCGTGCCGATCAGATCGTGCCAGTCGATTTCGGTGATGTCGCCCAGTGGCGTCGGATAGAAGGTCGAGGCGTTGTTGATGAGAATGTCGAGGCTACCGAAGGCGGCGATGGCCGCGTTCACGAGCCCGGGGAGCTGCTCGATCTCGAGGAGGTCGCACTCGGCGATCCGCGCGGAGTCAGGTCGGAGCTCGTTCAGCTCTCGCGCGAGCTCGGCAGCGGGCTCGGCCGAACTGCGGAAGTGCACGATGACGTTGGCTCCTGCGGCGTGCAGCGCGCGCACGACGGCTGCGCCTACTCGTCGCGCCGCCCCTGTCACGAGCACGGCCTTGCCAGTCAACGGCGTGTGTGGCTGATTTGGCATAAGCGCCCATTATGACTCGATCCGCATCTCACTCAATCCTGCCTTCCCTGACGCCCGAGGAGCAGCGGCAGTCCTTCGCAGTCAGCGAGCTCATCCGCGCACACATCCGGGCGGCCGGCGGCGTGGTGTCGTTCGCAAGCTTCATGGAGGCAGCGCTCTACGCGCCGGGCCTCGGCTACTACAGCGCAGGCGCCGCCAAGATGGGTGCCGGGGGCGACTTCGTCACGGCGCCCGAAATCTCCGATCTGTTCGGCCGTTGTGTCGCGCGGCAGTGTGCCGAGGTCCTCCGTCCGGCCGGCGGGCAGATCCTGGAGATCGGTGCGGGAACGGGACGGCTCGCGGCAACAGTGCTGCAGGCTCTGGCGGGCGAGGATGTGTTGCCCGAGCGGTATGCGATCCTGGAGGTCAGCGCCGACCTTGCAAGCCGTCAGCGAGCACATCTGCAGATGCTGCCGCCGGCTCTGCGGGATCGGGTCGTCTGGCTGGATCGACTGCCCGAGACGCCCCTGCACGGGGTCATTGTTGCGAACGAGGTGCTGGATGCGCTTCCGTTCAGTCGCATCTGCCTGCGCGAGGGTGTGTTGCACGAGCTCTGTGTCGCCTGCGACGGCGATGCTGACAGCGGTGCTTTCGTGGAGCGCGAGCAACAGCCGTCCACGGAGCTGGCGCAGGCCTGGAGCGCCCTGTCGGCCGAGCTGCCCGTGCCTCTTCCTGAGGGCTACCGGTCCGAGGTGTGCCTGCGCATCGAGCCGTGGATCGCCGGAGTCGGGGCCTGTCTGGAGAGTGGCCTGTTCCTCCTGTTCGACTACGGGTTACCGCGCGCGCACTACTACCACCCCGAGAGAGTCGATGGCACGTTGCGCTGTCATTTCAAGCAGCGGGCCCGTGGCGATCCGTTCGTCAATGTTGGAGTGCAGGACATCACCGCGTGGGTCGACTTCACACGCGTGGCCGAGGCGGCGGTCGCTGCGGACCTGGAAGTGCTGGGATTCGTGACTCAGGCCGCATTTCTGCTGGCCACGGGCATCGAAGATATGGCGGCGCAGTCCGGCACCATTGTGGAGCGGGTGCAGCGCGCGGGCGAGGCACGCAAGCTGCTGCTGCCCGGGGAGATGGGAGAAGCTTTCAAAGTGATGGCGCTCGGCAGAAAGTATGAAAGCCCGCTGACAGGCTTTTCCCTCCAGGACCTGCGCAGATCTCTGTAACATGCGCGCGCACCGCTTCGGGTGATGACCTACAGCGAGTACCTTTGTGTCCGACATTCTCAATACGGTCTATCTCGGCATCATTGAAGGCATCACGGAGTTCCTGCCCGTCTCCAGCACGGCTCATCTGCTGATCGCGGAGCACTGGCTGGGAGAGCGCTCGGAGCTGTTCAACGTCGTCATCCAGGCGGGCGCGATTCTCGCCATCGTGTTGATCTACTGGCAGCGACTGCTCGGACTGCTCATCGGCTGGCGCAAGCCCGAGAACCGCGACTACGCCATCAAGTACGGCGTGTCGGTGCTGATCACACTGGTGCTGGCGTTCGTCGCGACGCGTCTGGGCTTCAAGCTGAGCGATGCGGCACGGCCGATCGCGACGGCGATGCTGGTGGGTGGGATTCTCATCCTGATCATCGAGCGCGTGGTGGCGCGGCGGCCGCAGATCAAGACGCTGACCTGGAATGTCGTGGTCTGGGTGGGCCTCGCGCAGGTGGTCGCAGGTATCTTCCCCGGCACATCCCGCTCCGCGGCGGCCATCTTTGCCGCCATGCTGGCCGGCATGAGCTCCCGGCCGGCCGCCACCGAATTCGCCTTCCTGGTCGGCATCCCGATCATGTTCGCGGCCAGCGGTTACGAGTACCTCAAGTCGCGCCACGCACCTGGCGCGCACGAAGACTGGAACGCGCTGGCGATCGCTTTCGTCGTGTCAGGTGTCGTGGCCTTCATCTCCGTGAAGTGGCTGCTCCAGTACGTGCGTTCGCACCGCTTTACGCTGTTCGCCTGGTACCGGATCATTGCGGGTATCGCGCTCTTCGCACTGGTCGCCAACGGCACGCTCTCGTAAGGACGAACCGTTCACCGCTGAGCCGGTAGCTGCTCTTCCTTCACTCGCGTGACCGCCGCAAGACGCTTCTCGCGGATTTTTTCGCCGATGGCGCGCCCTTGCAGACCGCCGCGTTCCTCCTCAGTGAGTGTTGCTTCTGCAGCGGCGGCGCGTGCCGCCTGCAAGTAGGCAACCTGAGGATAGGGACGCGCCTCAAGCCCTGTCCTGCCGCGCGCATCACATTCACACGCGAGCAGCAGCTCGGCGAACCGCTCCGGCCGACGGAACGCATCCGTATTCTCCAGCAGAGTCAGCAAAGTCGCCGGCCGAAGCTCGGCGGCCTTGTGCACGAGAGCGTGGTGGCGGGCAGTCAGCACCGCCAGCTCGCGAAAGCCGTTGGGTACTTTGAGGCGCTCGGAGAGCGCCTCGACGAGAGCGACTCCGGCTTCCTCATGGCCATGGTGAGCAGGGAGCTTCTCTTTGGGCGTCAGCGCCTTGCCCAGGTCGTGAGTGAGCGCTGCATAGCGCACCGAAGTGGGCGCGCCAATACTGGCCGAATAGCGCAGAGCCAGCATCACGTGCACGCCCGTGTCGATTTCCGGATGCCATTTTGCAGGCTGGGGCACACCAAAGAGCGCATCGACCTCGGGAAAAATCACTCGCAGTGCGCCGCAGCTGCGTAGCGTCTCGAAGTAAACATCGGGCCGCGGCTCTCCCAGTGCGCGCTCGGTCTCCTGCCAGACGCGTTCGGAGACCAGCGCATCCACTTCCCCCGAATCCGTCATCCGCCTCATCAGCTCACGCGTATCATCTGCGACGCGAAAGCCAAGCTCGGCATAGCGCGCGGCGAATCGGGCCACGCGCAGAATGCGTACGGGGTCCTCGACGAAAGCGTCCGAGACATGTCGCAGCAGGCGCGCTTCGAGGTCCTGACGGCCTCCATAGGGATCAATGATCTGGCCCGAGGAACTTTCGGCCATGGCGTTGATCGTGAGGTCGCGGCGCTTGAGGTCCTCTTCCAGCGTCACCTCCGGGGAGAACTGGGTGGTGAAGCCCCGATATCCGGGGGCCACCTTGCGCTCCAGGCGAGCCAGCGCGTACTCCTCGTGCGTCCTGGGGTGCAGGAAAACCGGGAACTCGCGCCCGACGGACACAAATCCGTCGCGCTCGAGGTCCTCCGGGCGCGCGCCCACGACAACCCAGTCGCGCTCATGGACCGGTCGCCCCAGCAAGCGGTCCCGAACCGCGCCGCCGACCAAGTAAACTTCCATCCACCCATGTTAGCCGAATCCTGCCGTCTCGCTCGCACTCCGCTGTTTCGTTTCCTGTTGGTCGCCCTCGCCATGAGCTCGCTGCCCGGATGCGGCACGATGTACGTCGCTCAGGCGGCGGTCGGCGAGTGGCACGTCATGCGCGCACGCCGCCCCCTCGATGACGTGGTGCTCGACAAATCGACTCCGGAGAGCGTTCGCGAGGAGCTGTTCCGGGTGCGCGAGGCGCGTGAGTTCGCATCGGACGTGCTCAAACTGCCCGACAATCGCAGCTATCGGACCTACGCCGATATCCATCGAGCCTTCGTCGTCTGGAATGTGGTTGCCACGCCGGAGTTCTCCGTGGCGCCGCTGCGCTGGTGCTTCCCTGTCGCCGGCTGCGTCGCGTACCGGGGCTATTTCAGCGAGCGCAAGGCCCATGACTTTGCGGCGCGCCTCGCCAAGAAGGGCTACGACGTAGCGGTTGGTGGCGTGCCCGCGTACTCGACATTGGGCAAGTTCGCAGATCCCGTGTTGAGCACCATGTTGGGTTATGGAGCGAACGAGCTCGCGGCGACGATATTCCACGAGCTCGCCCACCAGCTGCTCTACGTCAAGAACGACACAGAATTCAACGAGGCGTTTGCGACGACGGTTGAAGAGGAAGGCCTGCGGCGCTGGCTGCAGCAGCGCGGTGCCCCGGGGCAGATGGCCGCCTATCGCCAACAGCGCGAGCGTGGACTGGAGTTCATCGCCCTTTTTTCACACGCCCGCGACAAGCTCGCCAGGCTCTATGCCTCGGGGCAGACCCCGGCGCAGATGCGCCCGCAAAAGCAGGCGATCCTCAAGCAGCTCGGGGTCGACCTGGGTGCGCTCGAGCGACGCCTGCGCGTGCGATCGCCTGTCTATGACGAGTGGATCGCCAACGGTCTCAACAACGCCGAGCTGACTTCCCTGGCCACGTACTACGACTGCATGCCGGGGTTTGAGCGGCTGCTGGCGCAGGAGGGCGGTGACCTGCAGCGCTTCTACGCCGCCGCGCGTGAGCTATCTAAGCTGCCGCAGGCCGAACGGCACGACAAGCTGTGCAAGAAAACGCCGCCGGCGGCGGGCACTTCCGCGGACCGCGGTGAGTGAGCACGCGGCCACGAGCACGCGGCCATGGGGCGCGCGGCTACGGAGCGCGCCGCCATGGAGCACGCGGCTATGGAGCGCGGGGCCATGGAGCGCGGGGCTATGGAGCGCGGGGCTATGGAGCGCGCCGCCCGCCGTGGAGCACGCGCCCGGCCCCGCGGCGCCGGCCGCCCTCAGCCGCTGCGCAACGCGATCAGGATGATCGTATTGCCGCGCCGCACTTCGAGCACCAGCGCCGGCTGATTCTTCGCCCGCTCGCGCAGCTGCTGCACGTTCATGACCTTGCCCTTGTTGGCACCGACGATGATGTCGTTGGTGCGCAGGCCTGATTGGGCGGCGGCGCTACCCGCCTCGACATTCTTCACCAGCGCTCCGCCTTCATCCGGTGCATCCGCGAGCGTGGCACCCTCGAAGGCGGGGTGGATGCTCTCTGCCGGCCCGACCGTGCCGGCGGTCGTATCCGAGATCACTGCCGTGACCCGCAAAGGCTTGCCGTCGCGCAGCAGGCCGACCTCCACCTTGTCCCCGACCCGCAGCAGGCCGATCGCGTTGCGGAGCTCACCATTGGACTTCACGGGCTGGCCGTTCACCGAGGTAATGACATCCCCGGTACGGATTCCAGCCTTCTCCGCCGGAGAGCCGTCCACGACCTGCGAGACCAGCGCACCCTCGGAGTTCTTCAGCCCGAGCGATTTGGCGAGATCGGGCGTGACGGTGTACATGCTGACGCCCAGCAGGCCGCGCTTCACCGAGCCGTACTTGATGAGCTGATCCATGACGCTATGCGCCATGTTGACCGGAATCGCGAAGCCGATGCCGATGTTGCCGCCGCTGCGGGACAGGATCGCCGTGTTGATGCCGATCAGCTCGCCCCGCAGATTCACCAGAGCGCCGCCCGAGTTGCCCGGGTTGATCGAAGCGTCGGTCTGGATGAAA
>CAZLYG010000287.1:0-6908 GCA_964563075.1 uncultured Steroidobacteraceae bacterium
ATGATCACCATCCGATCCAGCAGCGCCTCGTTCTCCTTCTCCTGAAGGAACTTGTGGAACTCCGCCAGGTTGGTGTGCGCGAGAATGGTCTCGTCCAGGTAGATCAGCGGGAAGCGGGAGACCTTGACGTTCTTCTCCTGCGTCATGGTGAGCAGCAGATAGAGGAACTCCCTCTTCACCTTGAGAATCTCGATCATCTCGAGAACGCCGCGGCTGGCTGCGTACACAGCCCCAGACCATGACCATGCACGCGGATCGCCCTCGTCGCCTATCTGCGCGACCTTTGCCAAGTCCACGGAGCCCACCAGATCCGCAATATCGGCCGTGGTGGGATCGTGAGGTGCATACGTGCCGATACCGATTCGGGAGGCCTCGGACAAAAACACGCGTTCAACGGGAACGCGTACGAAATCACCGTCGAACTCACGCTCGACGAACTCGCGTGCCCACGGGGACAACTCCCCCTGAATCTCCACTCCATAGCGCTCACGGAATTCGGCGCGCAGGCTCGATGGCACCAGATTGAGAGGATTCTCGCGCAGCGGTGAACCTTTGATGGCGTAGAGAGCACCCTCATCGGTGCGGCTGTACTCCTCCAGACCCCGCTTCAAGAGAATGGCGAGCGTCGATTTGCCGCCTGAGGGCGGGCCTAGCAGCAGAAGGAGCCGGCGGCCAACATCGGAACCCGCCGCCGCGGCTTTGAAGTAGTCCACGACCCGGGAGAGGGGCTCCTCAATGCCGAACAGCTCGCGCTTGAACAACTCGCGTGCCCGTACGCTGTCTCCGGCGTCCGCCTGCGGGCAGTCGCGTCCGTGCCACCTGAGCATGTCCCAGATGTATTCATGGCTGGTGCGTGCCATGGCCGAGGGATTGGCGGGCAGTACGTTGGACAGATAATCCCCGAACGTGCCCTCCCAGCGCTGCGCCCGGTGCAGCTTGCTGAAGGAGCTCAGGGATTCGATGAAGGCGGTCTCGAGAGCCGACTCCGGATCAATAGAAACACGGGAATCAGTTGGTAGACTAGAGAGCGGTCGCATCGTCGTCCCTCCCGTTGAGTGCGGAAAGTCGCGACTGGGTAGACGCGTGGTACGGCCATTGAATCACCACTCCACGCGCATCGTTCGCTGCTCGCTGACAAGTCACCAGCAAAGCCAGCGTGGCTCTTAACCTAGATCCAACGCTTGTCACGGTGCGTGATGGCCCTCTATTCCCAGTCTGACTGTTACGTTAAGACGGTCACAAGAGCGAATTGTTCAACGTCGCGGCGACTCCATCGATGATCAGAGCAAAATGCATGCCTGTCATACGAGTGCGCAGAACGCAGCAGCTCCGAGCGCCGCCGCTATCGGCGTTGCACCTGCAACTGGCGGTGCACGATCGCGGGGCACACTGTGCGCTCCCGGGGCGCGCGGCCAGCACATTCAATTCATTCAGAGGCTTAGCGGTCCGCCGCACGTGCCACGCTGCCAGGAAGCCCGTGCCGCAACACCGTCGCGGCGCGCGCTTCAATGGCGGAGCAGACCCTTGAGTTTGTCACCGAGCTGCTTGAGCGCGTCACCCTGCCTCTGGCCCCTCTGGGGCTGCAATCTCTTATCCACCTCCTGGCGGAGTCTCGCTTCGGCGAGTGCCTCGAGATCCGGACGGATCTTCAGGTTCCCGAGGTTCCCCGTGACTCGGAGCGGAATATCCGCGGCCTTCGCATCCCCACCGTGCGCTCGCGGCGCCGGCTCTTTGTAAACAGTGGTCATCAGGCGGTAGTCGACCGCCTTCGTTCCCAGATCCAGCGTGCCCTGGCCGTGCGTCTCGAGGTAATCCGTCTCGACGCTCAAGTCGTCGTTGCGCAGCACGCCTCTGTCCAGATTAGCGCTGCCGGAGAGGGTATTGAAGAGCGTCCGAACGGGACCTGAATGCGCCGGCAGCGGCTGCCGCTGCAACAAGGCCTGCACGCTGCGCACTTCGTGGGAGAGATCGATGCCATTGAACGCGCCTTCCTTCAAGTTGAAGTCGATTTTCCCGCTGAGCGAGCGCAGGATCGCGTCATACGTATTTCCCGCAGTCGTGGCGACCAGATCGGCATCCCCGCGCCCGGACAGCCGCGTAGTGCCGAAAGCGG
Organism: uncultured Steroidobacteraceae bacterium; assembly: GCA_964563075.1. Classification (GTDB taxonomy): domain Bacteria; phylum Pseudomonadota; class Gammaproteobacteria; order Steroidobacterales; family Steroidobacteraceae; genus 13-2-20CM-66-19. The sequence continues at coordinate 2,114 of CAZLYG010000287.1, forward strand.
CCTGCATGAGCTCGCCGATATCCACGCTCCTTACGTGCTCGCTGAACGAAAGCCGCGCGGGTGAAGGCGCGGCATCGATCGCGATATCGCCGTTGTATGTCCCGCCCGCCAAATTCGCGTGCGTGGGTCCGAGGCGAATCCGGCCGTCCTTTGCCGTCAAGGGCAACCTGATGCCGGTGAAAGCAATCCCCTGGAGTGTCGCCCGTCTCACTTCGAGCGTACCGTGGATTTTGAGCTTGCGCAGCGTTTCGATCGGCAGCGCAGAGTCTGTACTGGTCGCGGGCGCGCTCGCGACATGTCCGCTGGGTGGCGGGCTCTTCGGTGACAGATAGCGATCGGCATCGATCCGATCCACCTCGAGAGCATACCCTAACGCCATCGTGTCGAGATCCTCCACCACTGCGGAGCCGCGCACTCGCGTGTCATCCAGCATGAGACTCAGCTGCGTCAGTTGCAACTGCTTCGCGGTGAGCCGGTACCGGCATGCGAGCGAGACTGCCGACAATGCGTCGGGATCCCGAGTCTTGGGCAGTTCAAGTCCGAGCGACACGAGGTCTTTGCGCGCGATCGATGGTACAGTCAACGTGCCGGTCACCGTTCGATCGGTGAACAGCTTGTCAGCCGATGCGGACAGCTTCGCGGTCACACTGCCCGCCTGCGCGGTGAGTGTGGTTGGCGCCAGGGCTTGCGTCTGCGTGTCGAACTGCAGTGCCTGAGTGCGCACGCTGAAGGGCAAGCGGCCCTTCGGGCCGCCGCCGAACCAGGTACCGTGCACGTCCAGATCGTGCAGCGTGAGAGATCCCGCCGGCAACTGTGCAGCGGCGGATATCGAGAGATGGGCGATCGGCGTGGGCCCGCCATCGCCATAGTCGAAATCGAGCGCCACGTCGACCGGCTCGTGGGCGTGGAGTGCGCCCATCCGCAGGCGCAGATTCGAGAGTGCCGTGACAGTATTTTTTGTCTGATCACGGTAGACCAGCGAAGCGTTCGTGATCTGCACGGCGGCGATGGAGGCAGACGCTGCGCCGCCGCCCCCAGCTCCCTGGCCGAGCTTGCCTTGCGGCTCGGTGAGGTCTTTCCAATTGTTGTCACTGGCTGAGCGGCTCACGAGCTGAGCGCTCAGACCATCGAGCACGATGCGACTCACCTCGAGGCGCTTGCGGAGAATGGGTAGCAGGCGGATTCCCACGCTCGCCCGGCGAATGCTCAGGAATACCGACTGCCCGTAGTTGCGCGGGTTGTCCAGCTGCACATCTTCGATCGAGAGCGCCAGGTAGGGAAACAGCTTCAGATGCAGCGCGCCGCCGATCTGCAGACGCCGCCCCGTCTTCTGTTCGGCGAGCCGCTCGATCTGACCGCGATACGCGTTGGGATCCACGGAGAGCAGAACGGCTACCGCGGCGGACACGGCCAGCACGATCACCGCTGCAAGGACGACGCCCAGGATCTTGAGCTGCTGCATGCCCTTGGGATTCTGTCCAGTTCGCAAGTCGCGCGCTACCCGGGACGGGAGCAGGCAGTGCCGGTAGTCGCGGCCAAGTCCGCGATTGGGCCAGCGCATAGTGGGCCAGCCCGTTACGGGCCGGCCGGCGGACCTGCATCACGAAAATCCCGGTACTCGCTGGACCTTCGTCGCCGGATGTCAGTGCCGGCCGGTGGAGTCGTCAATGGGCGACGCCTGCCTGTCGTTATTGTGAACTGTGGCACTGCGGTGTCGCGGCATCCAACTATGCTGCTTTCAACCGTTTTTCCGCGCGCCGGTCGGGAGATTCCGTCTGCGCGCCTTCCTCGTGTGTGAAGCCGGGACTCCAGACAGCGGAGAACAATCGTGGCAAGTCCAGCGTCGAACGCCTCCCGACCCCTCGAGGGCGCGGCAGCCAGCGCCTCCTCCGGCGCCCCTTCCAGCCGGCCCGCGATCGATGTCACCGCAGTCACCACGCGTGACGACTTCCTGCTCGAGCTGGGCGAGGCGCTCGGCGGGCAGGCGTCGGTACGTCCCGTGGAGTCGGTGAGCGCCGCCCTGGAACATCTGAACAACACCAAGCGCGGGCAAGTCCTCGTTTTCGACAGCAGAGACATCGCGGCGATTCGCGAGGATGTCGATCTGGTGCACGCGCGCGCGCCGCATGCGGTGATGCTGGTATTTGCGACTTCGGAAGCGGAGAAGCACATCGGCGCCGCAGTCAAGGGATCGACGGTGTTTGCCGTACTGCCCATTCCCATCGACAAACGCAAGACCGCCGCTGTGCTCGAAGGCGTCCTGTCAGACGCCATTGCCAAGAAGAACACCGCGCGGGCATCTGCCGCCGTTACCATCGAGCCGTTTCGTCCGCAGGTCGATACCGCGACTGCGACACCATCCGACGACGGATCGGGCGCGAAGAACAGAGTCATGATGTTGGGTGCGGCAGCCCTGGCTGCCGTGGTTGTTGCAGGTGCCGCCGTGTGGTACTTCTCCAGCGGCAAGCCGAGTACTGGCACAGCCGCCCAGAGGCACGCCTCGGTCGAAATCGAGCAGGCGCCGGACTCCGCGCTTCCTCCGAAGCCGGCCGCCGACACACAGCTCGTCAAGGGCAGCCTCGATGAGCTGTTGGAAAAGGCGCGCGGCGCGATGCGCGACCGCCACTACACCGAGCCGGCAGGCGACAACGCACTGGTTTATTACCGCTCGGCCGCGGCCGTGGACCCGACGAATGGCGAGGCGCTCGACGGCCTGCAGCGCGTCGCATCGGTCCTCGCGTCCCGGTTCGACGAGGCCATGTCCGCACAGCATTTCGATGAAGCCGGCGTGGCTCTCGCCAATCTGAAGGCGGCGTCACCGAAGGACTCCCGCATCCCCGCGCTGGAGTTGCGGATCACCACGGCAGAGGTCAACAAGGCGCTCGCCGACGGCAATGTCGACCGCGCAGCTGCGCTGGTGCGCCAGGCGCAACAGTCCTCCGTACCCGCTGATCAGCTGAACAAGTGGCGCACGGAGATAGCGCGCCGCCAGGAAGATGCCAAGCTGCAGCGCCTGGCGAGTCTGGTATCCGATCGCATTCGCGACGGCAAGTTGACCGATCCGGCGGACGATAGCGCGAAACTCTACATGCAGCAGCTCCGCGAGGCCGGCCCGACCAACGCGACGGCGCAGCGCGCACAACGTGACCTGAACGCTGCTTATATGCGCAAGGCGCGCGAGGCAGCGTTGGCCAGGAATCAGGCTGAGGAGGATCGCTGGCTGGCTGAAGCGAAGAGCGGAGGTGTCAGCGCGACTGACATCACTGCGTTCCAGCGCGAGCTGACGGCCGCCCGGCAGAAGGCTGTTGCCGCAGAGGGCGAGCACTTCGCCCAGGTCGCGCGCGAGCGCATCCACGATGGCAAGCTGACCGACCCAGCGCAGGACAGCGCGGCGTATTACCTCGGACAGCTGCAGACGCTGGATCCCTCCAACGGCTCGATCACAGGTTTGAGCCGTGACCTCGCCGCCAGACTCATCGATCGGGCCCGCTCCTCGGCACGTGACCCCGGCAGGGCAGCGCAGGTCGAAGCGGATCTCGGGCAGGCCAAGCGCTGGGGCGCCGATCAACGCGATATCCAGGCCGTCCAGCAGCTCCAGGCCTCGGCCCGCCCCGCGAGTGTTCCGGTCTCGCACGCCGCCGCGGCTCCGGCGCAGAACAACGCTGCCCTGGCGGCCCAGCTCAAGCGCACCCACTACGTCGCGCCCGAATACCCGCAGAGCGCACTCGACGGCAAGCTTGCGGGCGTCGTCACACTCGACTTTACCGTAGGGGTCAAGGGAGACACGAATGACGTCCGCGTCACCGACTCCAGTCCTCCAGGTGTGTTCGACAAAGCTGCGGTGACCGCGGTGAAGCACTGGCGCTACGACCCAGTGAAAGTGAACGGTGCACCGGTGGAGATCCCGGTGCGCACCACGATTCGCTTTGAGCTGCCGAAGTAAAGCCGCAAAAGGAATTCGAGGAGACCTTACCCCATGAATCTGGCAGGCACAGAGCGCAATCGCCAGTTGGCAACGTACGGCGTCGGCACCGTCCTGACGCTGGTCCTCGGCCTCGTGTTACTCGCGGGTTTCCGGGTCGCCACGCAGATGCGCACCAACATCACCGCTCTGCAGACCGCGAGCACGCTGCAGACCTACCCCGCCGCCATCTCGCAGCAGTTGAACTCGCTGCGCGATCGATTGGAAGCCCGCGCGTACTCCGGACAGGCGTTGAGCGACCTGAAGGCGACCGTCAAGCGCTTCGATCAGGACCTCGAGCAGCTCGGCACGAGCGGATCGGTCGACTCGCCCGACCTCGATCAGGCTCTGCTGCTGTGGCACCAGTACGGGCCCGTGGTCAACCCCGTGGTCACTTTCAACGGTCAGCCCTATCTGGACACCGACGAGGGCGGCAGCTCGTTCTCGCGCGAGGGTAAAACTCACTACGCCGACGTCAAGCGCGCTCAGATATTTGCCAGCGACAACGCCAAGGCTCTGCAGACACGCCTGGTCAACGTCGCCGCTACACTCCAGAACGTTGCCTCGACCGACTCGGCACGGCTGCGATTCCTGCTCTCCATCGGTGTGCTCGTCGCGGTGGTTCTTGCCGCCGCTGCCGCATACTTCCAGGTGGCACGGGCGCGCCACGAGCGTGTCGCCAAGGAAGCGCAGGAGCAGACGCGCGACATTCTGAAGACGGTACGCGAAGGTTTCTTCCTGCTCGACGCCGAATACCGCATCGGATCCGTGTGGTCGGAGGCGCTCACCCGCATGTTCGGCCGCAGCGACTTCGCCGGGCTGTTCTTCGAGGAG
>CAZLYG010000288.1:0-6897 GCA_964563075.1 uncultured Steroidobacteraceae bacterium
GCCAGCTTTACCCGCTGCGTAGACATGATTTCCAAGCGCCTGGGTGCGCGTCCCCTGCCCGTGCAGATTCCGCTGGGCTCGGAGGACAACTTCAAGGGCATGATCGACCTCGTCGAGATGAAGGCGCTGGTGTGGGACTCGGACGACAAGGACGCCAAGTGGGAGAGCCTGGACGTCACGGAGGACCTCGCCGACAAGCTGCACATCACCGTCCCCAGCGATCGCGCGCTGCTCAGCCAGGTCGCCAAGTACCGCGCCGAGCTGGTCGACACCTGCCTGGAGCAGGACGACGCGGCGATGGAGGCTTATCTGAACGATGGCACCGTGCCGTCGGCGGATACGCTGCGCCGTGCTCTGCGCAAAGGCACGATCTCGGGCGCATTCAACCCTGTGCTGTGCGGCTCCTCGTACAAGAACAAGGGCGTGCAGCAGGTGCTGGACGCCGTTGTCGACTACCTGCCCGCTCCGACCGACGTCGCCGCCATCAAGACGGTCGACGTGGACGGTAACCCGATAGGTGAGCGCAAGTGCTCGGATGACGAGCCGTTCTCCGCTCTGGCGTTCAAGGTGATCAACGACGCCTACGGCGCGCTGACCTTCATCCGCGTGTACTCAGGCGTGCTGACCAAGGGTGCCTCGGTACAGAACACCACCCGCGGCAAGCGCGAGAAGATCGGCCGCATGGTCGAGCTGTTCGCCAAGGAGACGAAGCCGATCGAAGAGGCGCGTGCTGGCGACATCATCGCTCTGGTTTCGCTCGCAGACACCGAGACCGGCGACACGCTGTGCGACTCTGCAAATCCGGTCGTGCTGGAGAGAATGCGCTTCCCGGACCCTGTCATCAGCGTTTCCGTACAGGCGAAGGTCAAGGGCGAAGCGGAGAAGTTCGGGGCGGCGCTCGGCAAGATGGTGCGCGCCGATCCTTCACTGCAGCTGGAGACCGATCGCGACACCGGCCAGACCATTCTGCGTGGCATGGGAGAGCTGCACCTCGAGGTGACGCTCGATCGCATGCGTACGGAGTTCGGTGTGGAAGGCACGATGGGCGAGCCGCAGGTGGCCTATCGCGAGACCTTCACGAAGAAGCTCACCGAGCACTACGTCCACAAGAAGCAGACCGGCGGCTCGGGTCAGTTCGCCGATGTCTGGATCACGTTTGAGCCGCTCGCGCGCGGCGCCGGCTTCGAGTTCGTCGATGAGACTGTGGGTGGCTCCGTGCCGCGGGAATACGTTCCCTCGGTAGAGAAGGGCTTGAGGATGCAGAAGGAAGACGGCGTGCTCGCGCACTACCCGACCGTCGACTTCAAGGCGACGCTGATCGACGGCAGCTACCACGACGTCGACTCGAACGCCTTGACGTTCGAAATCGCCGCCAAGGCCTGCTTCCGTGAGGGCATCCGCAAGGCCAACCCGATCCTGCTCGAGCCTGTCATGAAAGTTGAGACCGTCACGCCGCCGGATCACCTTGGCGACGTCATCGGTGACATCAACCGCCGCCGCGGCACGATCGTGGAGCAGGTCGAGCGCGGCACCAACACCGCCGTCGTGGCCACCGTGCCGCTGTCGGAGATGTTCGGTTACATCGGACAGCTGCGCAGCATGACCAGCGGTCGCGCTTCGTACACGATGGAGTTCTCGCACTACGACCCCGTGCCTCGCCAGGTTGCTGAAGAGGTCGTAGCCGAAGTGACGAAGGCGAAGGCCGCCGCTCAGGGCTGAGCGGCGGGACCAGCCGCCGCGTTCGCGCGGCTGCCCGGGATCCTGCGCGTCCGGCGCTACTTCTGCGCCGGCGGCATGGTGTTATGGAGGCTGCGCTGCTGGAACAGCCAGCGGCCTCCACGTCTCACCAGCACATCATCGTAGACCGTGAAGAACACCATGTGCGCGGCGCCAGGCACTCCGTCCGTTGCATGCGCGTCGGGAATCACGTAGGCCCCTTTGCTTTGCGCGGTCGCGCGATCCCCCTCCACATGGATGGAGGGATTAAAGAACACATGGAAATCCGGCGCCGGCAGGCGCGACGCATTGCCGGTGATCGCCTTCTCGAGTGAGGCCTGAATGGCCGCCCGGCCTCGCGCCGCGCCCGCTCCGCTGCCGAAAACGGCATCGTCGGTAAACAGGCGGCCGAAAGCCTCCCAGTCGTGGCGATCGAGAGTTGCACCGTAGTCCGCGAACAGCTGCTCGATCTCCTGGCGGTCCTCCGCCCTCCGGAGGCGCTCTGCGTCCGAATCACGTCCGCCCGCACGCGCGAAATGAGGCATCGCGACGGTACACAGGCCGGCCACCAACCCGGCGAGGAATACCACCGTGAGCTGGAGTCTTGCCCGATTCATGCGCTTCTCCTTGAGGTCAGGACGGCTCGGGGCCAAGGACCCAAGGCCGCGGGCCCTCGTTCAGGGACCGGGGACCGGAGCTGGGGGAGGTTCCCCCTTGATCTCACGCGGATCCTGGAACGGTATCTCCATCATTACCACGCGACGCTCAAACTTCCAGTGCCCGTTCTCGCGCACCACCGTGTCGTCGTAGTGCCCGCCCATGGCCGGATACGGCTTGTCGTCCTTGCCGCGAGCCATGTAGACGATGCGTGACCACACCGTCGCATGATCGCCGTTCAGCCGGATGACGATGTTGGTGAGAAGGTGGAACCCCTTCACATTGCGCGGATCGTAGGGAGCCGTGCCGATGTACTTGTTCATCATGGCGAGGATCGCCTTGGGTCCCTTGGCCCGGCCGAAGCCGCCGATCCACTCGCCATCCTTGGCGAACAGGTTCGAGTAGCCGACCAGGTCGTGCGTGTCGAGCAGGTGCCCGTACTGCACGATCAGCTCCTGGATCTCCAGGCGATCGTGATTCTCCTGCACGCGTGCCTTGAGCGCGTCGAACTCGGCTTGCGTGGGACCCTCGGCCACAGCGGATGACGCGCTTGCCGCCAGCAGAGCCGCCGCAGAGAGTGCGACGCAGGCGCAGCGCCGCGCAAAACCTGCTATTGCAATCATCGTTGTCTCCTCATCAGCCCGTCGTTAACGAGGTTCCCAGAGCGTCTTCATGTCGAAAGGGCTGCGCATGCCGTACGGAACACGCGGCCCGAGCACAACTTCCACCTTGCTGATCTCGCCGCGCACGATCTTGAACATTTCCACCTGCTCGATCGTGAAGGGAATCAGCTCCGAGTCATCCGGTTTGATGACCGTGCCGTTGCGCAACCTGATCTGGCGAGCGTTGCCCGGAATGTTCGGAGTGTACAGTCCGACCACCAGGCCGTGCTCGCGGTCAACAGCCCAGACACGGCGCGGATAAACCTTGTTGCCGTTGTTGAATCTTCCGGAGTTCATCTGTCCGAAGCAGCTGCGATCCTTGGGGTCGCCACCGCTGTCCGGTGCGCCTTTGGCAGGCGATTCGCCTTTCGATGTTTGCTCGCCGTTGTCGTAGCGCTCGCAATCCACGGCGTAGGGCGCGAGATGTCCATCGCCCCGCTCCATGGCATCCCAGTTCGAGCTCGCGATGGCGATCAGCCGCTGCCGGCTGAGGCGCTCGGCAGGCGGGATCAGCGCAGCAAAGTCAGGGCGCGGGCCTGTAACGGTAGCCGCCGCCGTCAGGCCTGAGCGACCCACCAGGGTCTCGATCTCGGTGATGCGGCGGCCGACGACCTTCAGCCGCGCCGTCATCATCACTGCCTTGTCGTTCTCCTTGACGATGCCGATCCAGACGATGTTGCCGGTGTCCGCATCCGCCGCGTAGATGTCGAAGTTGCGACGCCCGGTCACTGTCTTCCACAGGCCCTGCTCACCGAACTTCAGCGGCACGAGATTTTCGGTGAACTTCACATCCGGGGTCACCGGTAGCCGCGCTGGGGCGTGGTCCACCAGTGCGGCCGCGTACTGCCGGGCCATGTCGACCAGGCAATCGCGGTCACAAGGTGAGTTGGTTGCGGCCGCGCAGACGGCGGTGCGCGCGACCGCAACACACAGCAGAGCGAAATCGCGAGCTCGCAAAGCCCCTCCTCTCGAGGCGAACAGGCGTCACCGGCCCCGCACCCCGGGGCCGGCCACACTGCGCTACGCTCAGAAGTCCTTACGCACGGACAGTATCCATTCCAGCGGCGGTCCGATCTGCCCGGTGATGAAGCCGCTGCCGGCGTTGAACTTCTGTATATAGTATATTTTGTTGGTCACGTTCTTCGCCTCGAACGATGCGCTCCAGCTGCTCAGATCGCCACCCGGCACGAAGGTGAGGCGCGCGTTGGTCAGCGTGTAGGGATAGTTCTTGACGATCGGGGTGCACTGCAGGTCGCCGCACGACCCGGGTGTCTCGTCGATGTCGATGCGCGGGGTGAGTGTGCTGCCCCGCAGGAACGGGATGGTGTACTGCACACCCGTATTCCACTTCCAGGCGCCGATTCCGGCGGGGAAGTTCCGGCCGAGCCGGACTGCCGGCGAGGTGGACTTGACGAAGGTGAAATCCAGGTAGCTGACGGAGGCGTCGATCTGCATGCGCTCGATGGGCCGCACCTCGAACTCGCCTTCGGCCCCTTTGATATCCGCGTCGCCGACGTTGAGATACTCACCACAGGGAGTGCCGAAGGGTGGTGGCAGCAGGTTGCCGTTCGCGTCCACGCAGGCGCCGGCGCTTGCCATGGCCTGGTAGCTGTCGTACTTGTTATAGAAGGCCGCGATGTTTGCCCTCACACGGTTGTCGAGCCACTGACTCTTCATGCCGATCTCGTAGGCGTCCATCGTTTCCGGGCCGAAACCCACGGCCTGCTGCGGATAGTACGGTCGCGGCGAGACGCCACCGCCCTTGAAGCCAGTTGAGAACTGCACGTAGGTCATCAGGCAGGGAGACCACTGATAGACCAGGCCGGAGCGATAGTCGACGTGTGAGCCGTCGAACTGGCCGACTTTGCCGTTCAGCGGATTGGCCGGATTGCTCAGCGGCAGGTACGGAGTCTGGCCGTCGATGTTGAACCGATAGAACGTGTAGTCCTTCTTGTCCGTCGTGTAGCGGATGCCGAGGTCCATGGTGAGCGCATCCGTGAAATGCAGCCCAGCGTGACCGTAGACGCCGCTGCTCTGCGTCGTCACCGGATCGTTCTGCATGAAATCGAAGGTCGGCTTGGAAGGAGTGCCGTACGGGACGAACGGGCTGTTCACCCGACTCTCGTAGTAGGTCTTGTCATCCAGATAGATAGCCCCGAGCGCATAGTCCAGGAAGCTGCCGAACGCCGCTCCGGTCGCACGCAGCTCGACGGTGCTCTGGTTGTGCTTCAAGTAGCCCGAATCGAGCACCACATCCACCGGCGAGCCGTCCGGATCGGCATTGTTCTCGCTCAGGTAATGCCGGTAGGAGCTGATGAGCTTCAGCGACAGGCGATCGAGCACCTTGTAGTCCAGCGTCAGGGCCGTCCCCCATGCGGAGAGCTTCTCGGTCGGGGATACGTCGAACACCCCATTGGGAGCCCCTGGCGCGCCCGATGTGCTGATCGCCTTGTAGGTCACTCCCGGATCCAGAAAATTCGCATAGGTGACATACGGGTCGTTGATCACCGTGTCGCCGCGATACGTGCCGTACGGGACGAAGCGGTTGTTGTAGGCAAAACCCTGGTACGGGACGGAGTTCACCGTGCCGGTCGTTTCCAGCAGCACGGTCGGGGCGACCGTGCTGTTGTCCTGGGTTGCATCGATCGTGTAGTTGGCCTCGAGCCGCTCGGTAGCCAGCCAGCGAACCGCCATACGTACGCTGGTGTAGTCGATGCTGCCCTCGTCGCCTATCTGGCAACCCGGGGAATTGTTGTCGCGCGGAATGGCTCCCGAGAGCACGTCCGGATCGTTGGGATGCACGCACGCGTAGTCCAGCATGCGCACATAGCCATTCTGATGCACGGAAGCTCCGGTGAGGCGCACGAACAGCTTGTCAGGCAGCACGGTGAAGTCGCCCGAGGCGCGGGCACCGATGTGGTTATCGCTCCCGTATTCCACATTGACATCGCCTCCCTTGCCGTCCGGCTTGCGCGTGTAGAGCTTCACGGCGCCGCCGAGAGAGTTCATGCCTGCGAGCGTGCCTTGCGGGCCGCGCAGGATTTCGACCCGATCGAGATCGATCAAGGCGAAATCCGCGCCCGTGAGGCTGGAGTAATACACGTCATCGATATAAATGCCGACGCCCGGATCCACCGCCGGATTGAAGTCCGACTGGCCGACACCGCGGATGTAGGCCTCCAGCGATTTGCCAGAACCCTGCTGCTGCTGCCGCAGGACGACGTTGGGGCCCGAGGCGGCCGCATCGACCAGGCTCGTGGCGCCACGCTGTTCGAGCATGTCGCCGGTGATTGCGGTAATCGCGATCGGGGTTTTCTGCAGATCCTGCTGCATGAACTGCGCAGTCACGGTGACCGTCTGCAGCTCCGATGCGTCTGCCACATCGGTTTTGGCCGGCGCATCCTGTGCCATCGCGGCGCTCGCAAGCGCGTAACACACGGCTGCGGCAATGAGAGACCGCGCCCGCACTGCGGGCGATACTGAAGTGATTCGCACGGATACTGACCTCTGATATTGAGAGGAGCCGGCGTGAGAGCCGAACATCAGCCAGTCTGGCTCACCCCGACCCGTTGCGCCGGGGACTCTATAGGAAGGCCGCGCGCGCTATTTGACCGGGGTGGTGCTATGAATTGACTGCGATGGAACTGTGGCGCGCGCGCTACTCGAGATCGTCCGGATTCGGCCACGGCGAGTGCATGTAATACGGCACGTACGTGAAGATCGCCTCGATGCGATAAATCCTGCCATTGCGGATTTTGAAAGCTTCCATCAGCGAGAGCGAATTGGGGTACTTGAGCAGCGTGGTATGCGTCTTGCCGTCGGTCGTCTTCCGGCTCGCACGCTGGGCAATGGGACCACCCAT
>CAZLYG010000289.1:0-6890 GCA_964563075.1 uncultured Steroidobacteraceae bacterium
TGGAGCTGACGGCGGTGCTTGGCATCCTGTTCTGCGCACCCTTCATGGCTCGCGGACTCGGCTACTTCGGCTAGCCCGGCGCAGTCGCGGGGCTGCGAACGAGCCACGTGGCCAACGCCGGGAGCAGCACGATTGCGCCGAGCATGTTCACCAGGAACATGAACGTGAGCATGATCCCGATGTCCGCCTGGAACTTCAGCGGCGAAAACACCCACGTCGCAACACCGATCGCGAGCGTCACACCCGGGAAGATGATTCTGGCACCGGTCACTCCCAGCGTGCGCTCATAAGCCGCCTTGACGGTCAGGCCCTGGGAGAGGAACTCCTGCATGCGACTGAACAGATAGATCCCGTAGTCGACGCCGATTCCGGCGCCGAGCGCGACCATCGGCAATGTCGTCACCTTGAGGCCGATTCCGACCAGCGCCATCACGGCATAGACGAGGATCGACACCAGCGCCAGGGGCGCGACCACGAGGACTGTCCCCAGCACCGAGCGAAACGTGATCAGGCACATCAAGGTCACCGCGGCAAACACTCCCGCGAGGATCCAGAACTCCTTGCGCTCCACCGTCTCGTTGGTCGCAGCCATCGCGCCGATGTTGCCGGTGGCGAGCTCGAATTTGGCGCCCGCCACCGGGTTGCGCATCCGCCAGTCCTTCACCGCCGCCACCACGCGCGCGATCGTGCCGGCCCTGTGATCGGCCAGGAACAGCATCACCGGCACGATGGTGCACTCTTCGTTGAGCAGGCCGGTGCTCGTCTCGATGTAGCGGGTGGACTGGGTGAGCTGCGTCTGCTCGCGCGGAATGCTACGCCACTTGAGGCTGCCTTCGTTCCAGCCGGCCGTCGCTTCCTTCGCATAGAACGGCAGTGTAATGACATCCGAGACCCCGATGACGTTGCGCATGTGCCCGGCGAAACGGTCGACCTGAGTCATCAGCTCGTGGCTGACGCACACCGGTTGCTTCGATCGCACGATCACCGTCAGCACGTCGACTCCGATGGAGAACTTCGAGGTGATGACATCACTGTCGCGGTTGTATCGTGAGCTCGGGCGCAGCTCCGGCACACCCGCCTGCGTATCGCCAATAGGGGTCTCGCGGCCCTTCCACCAACCGAGCACCGCGAGCACCGCCGCGATCGCAATGATGACCGCGGCCGGTCCGCGATCGGTGATGTGTGCCAGCCGGTGCCAGAGCTCCGCGAGCTTGCGGCGGCGCCGCTCGACGCGATCATGGTAGCGCTCGCCGAATGCCACGAACGACACCAGCACCGGTAGCAGCACGAGGTCCGTGAGGATCACGATCGCCACTCCGACGCTCGCGGTGATCGCCATCTCGCGGATGACCTGCACCGGGATCATCAGAATGGTCACGAACCCGACCAGATCGGCGAGCAGCGCAACGATGGCAGGCACGAGCAACTGACGAAACGTACGCCGCGCCGCTTCCATGCTCTCCATGCCGGCCAGTGCCGCATCGCTGACCGCGCTGATCTTCTGCACGCCGTGACTCACGCCGATCGCGAAGATCAGGAACGGCACGAGCAGGCCCAGCGGATCGATGCCGTAGCCGAGCAACACCAGCGTCCCCAGTTGCCAGACGACGGCGATCGCCGAGCACGTGACCGGCACGAGTGCCACACGGAACGATTGGCAGTACAGCCAGACGGCAAGCAGCGTCAGAACGAGCGTGATGGCGGCGAACAGCACGACCGACAGGGCACCATCGGCAATGTCGCCCATCACCTTGGCAAAGCCGATGATGTGCACCTCGATGTCGGGGTAGCGGCCCTGGATGGCGGTGCGGACTTTTGCTTCCAGCTGATGCGCGATCCGGATCGGGTCCACCGGATGGCCGTTGGCGTCCTGCTCGAGCACGGTGGCGCTCACCAGGGCCCCGGAGAAATCGTTGGCGACCAGGCGCCCGACGATACCCGCCTTGAGAATGTTCTCCCGCACCTGGGCCATGGAGCCAGCGGTCGGCGTGAAGCTCGCGGGAATGACGTTGCCCGCCTCGATCCCGTCCTCGACAACCTCCAGATAACGCACGTTCGGGGTGAACAGCGATTGCACGCGGCCGCGGTCGATGCCGTCCATGACGATAACTTCGTCGGTGGCCTTGCGCAGCGCTGCGAAAAATTCGGGCGTGAACATGTTGCCGTCCTTGGCAATCAGGGCGATCAGCACGCGATTGGCGCCCCGGAACTCGGCGACATCCTCATCCAGGTAGGTGCGCATGTACTCGTGCTGACGCGGCAGCTGCTTGGTGAAGGCAGCATCGATGCGCAGCCCGCGCGAGGCGACCGTGAGCATCAACACCGTGGTCAGCGCGAACACCGCCAGAATCAGCACACGGTGGCCGAACAGCGTTCTCTCGAGCCACTCGATCGAAGTCCGGGGCCGGGGCTTCACGAGCGTGGCTCCGTGATGAGCTTGATGCCCGCCTCGCCTGCGCTCACCAGAGTGTTGCCCGGCACCCCGAGCACCGCTGCGAGTCCCTTGCGATCATCCTGTTGCAGCAGCGAGAAGCTCGATCCGCCGTCATGACTGAGCAGCAGCACTCCGGACAACCCGACGATCGCGATCCGCCCGTCCCCGAGCAGTGCCCCGCCATCGAGCGTCGCCTTCGTGTCGGTCGCGACGCGCTGCCAGCTCGCGCCCGCATCCGCCGATCTGAACAGATTGCCGCGCAGGCCATAGGTGAGCAGCGCGCCACCCGGAAGCGGCAGGACGCCGAACAACGACCCTTCATAGGGCGAAGGGAGTGACGCCCAGCTCGCGCCGCGATCCTCGGAGCGGTACAGGTGTCCCGCTTCGCCGGCGATGTAGAGCCGCAAAGACGCGTCCGCCGCGATGGCATTGAGGTGATACCCGCCGCCGATCTCCTCGGCCGCGCCAGCACTCTTGCCCGGCTTTTCGTTGGTCGGCTCGAGCTTGTGCTCCGTCCAGCTGGCACCGTGATCGGTGCTGACCATGTAGACACCGTAGGCTCCAACGGCGATTGCGCGGCCGTCAGGCCCGCACCACACATCCAGGAGCGGTTGCTGGGCCTGGGGAGCGAAGTGGGTGCGAGTCCACGAGTGCCCCCCATCCGCCGTCGCAAGAATGATCTCGTCGTGCCCCACCACGATGCCGTGCTCGGCATCGGCGAAGCACACGCCTGTCAGCAACGCCTGTGTGGGTGTCTGCGCCTGCATCCAATGACGGCCGGCATCATCGCTCAGCAGAACGTGCCCCCGCTCGCCCACAGCCACCAGCCGGTGGCCGGCGCTGGCCAGATCCAGAAGCAGGGACAGGGAGGACAGCCGGGCCGGCTCGGAGGGCAGCTCCGCCACATCCGCAGCGAGCGCCACTTCTGTGGCGAGACTGCCGAGCAACGCAAGACCGAAGGCTGCGAGTCGCATCCGCCTCGTCGGCTTTCTGCCGCTCGCCGCTTTTACCTGACGCCGCGCATCAGCAGCACGCTGGGCTGATAGTCTGCGGGCGTCCGCTTGATCGTGAAGTCGTACGACTTGGGCTCCTCGTTCTGCAGTCCGAGCGCCAGGTAGCGCCCGTTGGACAGATCCATCACGAGCTCGAGTGTCGTCCACAGCGTCGGCACGTCGTAATAGTTCATGGCATGCCCTTCCTGGACCCGGTACAGCTTGCCGCGGCTGTCGTAGCAGTCCACGGCGAGGATCTGCCAGGAGTCCTCATCGACGTACAGGGTACGCCGGCTGTAGAGGTGGCTGGTCCCGGGCTTGAGCGTCGAGTCGACCACCCATACGCGGTGCAACTCGTAACGGGCGAGATCCTGGTTGATGTGATTCTTCTTGAGGATGTCGCTGTATTTGAGCGTGGGACTCTGCAGGTGGTAGGCGTTGTAGGGAACGATCATTTCCCGCTTGCCGAGCAGCTTCCAGTCGTAGCGCTCGGGGCTGCCGTTGTACATGTCGAACTGATCGGAGGTCCGCAGGTCATCGGCATTCGTGCCAGGATTGTCGAACGCCACGTTGGGCGCCCGGCGCACGCGGCGCTGCCCCGGGTTGTAGACCCACGCTCTGCGATTCTCCTTCGATTGATCCAGCGTCTCGTGCACGAGCAGAATCTCGCCCGCGAGCCGCGCCGGCTTGGTCGTCTCCTGCATGAAGTACAACAGGATGTTGTTGAGCGCGGCTTCGGTCATGCCCGGCACGGCATACTGGAACAGGAACTCCTCCTTGAACTCCACGAGGTTGTAGCCCCCGCTGGCCGTCACAGGAGCCTGGCCGATGATGCGCTGAGCAGCGGTTCCGCGGTAACGCAGCAGGTGATTCCAGAAAACCTCGAGCCCGTTCTTGGGAATCGGGAATGGGATGCCTTCGATGGCGCCCGTCACTCCGTTGCCGCCCGGCGCGAGATTCGCAGTCGTCGCAATGCGCTTGGTCGCGTCGTAGATACGCTGCGGAGCCGCGGCGCTGCGGTGCGTGGGGTAGACGATCATCTTGTAGTCTTTGTAGGTCTGCAGCAGCAGCTTATGACCCTCGGTCAGCTTGCTGGCGTACTGGCCCATGTTGGCCGCCGTGATCGTGTACAGCGGCTTGTCATTCGCATAAGGGTCGGGGTGATGCTCGCCGGTCTTGTAGTTGGGAAACCCGGCATCCGCGGCCGACTTCAGTCCGCCGGCCCAGGCCGGAATGGAGCCATCGGCGTTGCCGGCGACTTCGGCCCCCAGGGGCGTGAGATCCTTGCCCAGACGCGCGGCCTCTTCCGCGGAAACGGCGGCCCGCGACGGCCCGCTCACGAGCCAGGCCCCACCCCCCAACAGGGCTGCCAATACGACGGTCTTCTTCCACATGGCAGCGAGCCCCTCGTTCAGAATGAGTATTTGACGCTCGCGGCGACGAAGTCGCGATCGTTCAGCAGATTGTATTGTCCCGCGCCCCCGAACTGGGTGTAGGACACGTCCACCTCCCACTTCGACTGATAGTTCGCCTCGACCCCGAGGGTGAGCGCATGGCGCCCCTGGATGAAGTTACCGCCGGGCCCGGGAGAGGTGCCGTTCACGTCATGCTGCCAGGTGAAATTCGGCAGTACGCTCCACGCCCCGATGACGTTGTTGTACTCGAGGCGGCCGGCGAGCACATAGCCCCACGAAGTGCTGGTGGGAAAGCGGCTGCCTGGATCGACCTGGCCGAACTGGAACCCGGCCAGATCCGGATTGCCGCTGACGTTGGTTCCCGGGCCATCGTACCGCAGGCCCTGGCCGTTCGGGCCTCCGGAGAGCTTGTTCTCCAGGCCCGGGACATAGTCCACGGCGCCCTCGAACACCAGCACCAGCTGGGAAGCCTTGAGAATATTGGCTACGGTCTGCGTCGCAGTGAACTGCGTCTGGTACATGTCGTGGCGTTCCCAGCCGCGAATAGTCTGGCCCACGCCGAACACTCCGAGCTGGTTGCAACGGCTCAGTGTGGCCGCAGCCCCGGGTAGACACACCGGCGGCAGCACCTCGCCGGTGAACTGCGCGAGGCTCTGCTCAAAGGGCGTCAGCGCCGCGTACAGGATCTCCACGTCATCGAGCTGCATCGGCACACCATGCCGATAGGTGATCTCTCCCTGCAGCGCGGTGCCCGTCTTCTGCACCTGAGTGTTGAAGGAGGCGCCGATCATCTTGATGTTTTCCGGAAACTCCTCGAAGTAGCCCGCCGTCTGGGCGTACTCGTGCTCCGCGAGATTGGTCGCCTGAGTGGTGACATTACCTCCGCTCAACAGTGTGTTGGCGCCGATCGTCGCGTACTGCTGCGCGGTTATGGCGCTCAGATTGCCACCGGCCTGCGCGGCGCGCTGTGACCCGACGGCCGCCGCAGTGGCCACGGCGGCCGCGAACGGCAGTCCCGCAGCCAGCCCCTGTGCTGCGGCACCCACCGCGCTCACGGTCCCGATTGCGTTGCCGATGCCCGCCTGAGTGCCGGTCATCGCCGACACCACGGGCAGCCGGCTGTGATAGTTGAGGAAGTACAGCCCGATCTCGGTGCCCTGGCTGAAGTTCGGCAGATAGAACTTGAGGTTGAATCCGAACTGCCCGCCATCGCTCGGCGTGCGATCGGGCAGCCGGGTCACGGCCTGGAAGTTCGGGATCAAAGGCCCGCCCAGGGAGCGGAAGTCCACGCCCTGATCCGAGAACTCCCCGAATCCGAGCACCACCTTGTTGCCGGCCGGGGTGCCGAAGTCGTTGGTGCTGTAGTACGAGCCGTCCGGCTCGGGCTTGGTCTCATGCCACTGGAACAGGTACAGGAACTGGCCGCTCACGGTCTGGTTGAAGCGCACGTTGAGCAGCGCCATCTCATCCGGAAGCAACGCCTCCTTCAGCTCCGAGCCGGGGACCCGCAGCGCCGAGACGTCGTAGTGATTGACCTCGTTGAGGCCATTCTGGATAAACGTGCTCTCGCCCCAGCTCACCACCTGGCGTCCCAAGCGCAGCTCGGAAGGCATCGAGCCCAGATCGAAGCGCAGATAGCCGAATGCGTCCAGCAGCCGGGTGTAACTGCCGACATAGCCTTTCGCGTCGTGCGACAGGGGCGTGCGCTCGGCGTTGTCACCCATCACCGCGAAGTCGTACAGACCATCGCCCCGCACGAACAGGCCACTCGTATCCTTGAAGTTGAGGGAAAGCTCGGTGACCGCCTTCAGCGCACGGCTGAAAGTCCCCGCGCCGTAATTGAGATCGCCGTCATCGATGTTGGGGGAAAGCCCGCAGCCGCCATCGGCGGTAGCGATCAGCCGGCAGTCCCGGCCGGACACGCGAGCTTGGGCGTGCGTATCGTCTACCGCGCCCCGGATCGGACGCTGACCGATTCCGAGGTGGACGAGCGCCATGCACGCGTGGTCCAGCTCGTGCAAGAACGGTTCGGGGCGACTTTGCGGAGCT
>CAZLYG010000290.1:0-6882 GCA_964563075.1 uncultured Steroidobacteraceae bacterium
CGTCGCCGTGCTCGCGGGCGGTCAGGCGACGCGCTTGCGTCCGCTGACGGACAGCCTTCCAAAGGCGCTGCTGCCGATCTCCGGCCGGCCATTCATACACTGGCAGCTGGAGCTGCTTGCGCAGCAGGGCATCACGGATGTCGTTCTGTGCGTGGGGTTCCTCGGAAATGATATTCGCGCCGCCGTCGGCAGCGGGGCGAGCTGCGGCGTACGGGCGCACTACTCTTTCGACGGAGATACTGCCCTGGGCACCGGAGGGGCCCTCAAACGCGCCCTGCCGATGCTTGGAGAGTCGTTCTTTGTCCTCTACGGCGACAGCTATCTGCCGTGTTCCTTTGCCGAGCTGCAAGCCGCGTATGCGGCGAGCGCAGCTCCGGCACTGATGGCGGTCTGTCGTAACGAGGACCGCTGGGATCGGAGCAATGTCCTGTTCAGCGAGGGCAGGATCGTCGAGTACAACAAGCACTCCCCGCGCGCCGAGATGGCACACATCGACTACGGGGTGGGGCTTCTGTCGTCCCGCGTCCTCGCGGCGTACCCCGCGCGTACTACTTTTGACCTCGCGGATCTCTATCACGTTCTGTCGCTGCGGGGAGAGCTCGCGGGCTTCGAGGTCAGCGAGCGCTTCTTTGAGATCGGCTCGCCCGACGGGCTCGCGGAGACCGAGCGCTACCTGAGCGCCCGCCGGAACGCTGCGGCCACAGTGGAGGCCACATGAGCTACGCGCGAGAACCATCTGCGGGAAGCGGAGGCCAGATGAGCTACGCACCACAGGCATCTGCGGGTAGCGCAGGCCAGCTGAGCTACAGCGAGCGACACTTGCAAGAAACGGCCGCCATCCTTCGGCAGCTCGATGCCCATGCGATCGAGGCCGTGGCTGAGCTGATAGCGCAAGTAAAGGCCGCCGGAGGGCGCTTGTTCTTCCTCGGTGTCGGAGGCAGCGCCGCCAACTGCTCCCACGCAGTGAGCGACTTCCGCAATCTGACCGACATCGAGTGCTACGCCCCCACGGACAACGTCGCAGAATTGACGGCGCGGACCAACGACGAGGGCTGGGCAAGCGTCTTCGAGCAGTGGCTCAAGACCAGCCGTCTCGCAGCCCGGGACGCGCTGTTCATCCTGTCCGTGGGCGGGGGCGACACGAGCCGCAACATCAGCCCCAATCTGGTCTCTGCCATTCGCTTTGCCAGGCAGGTCGGCGCCAAAGTGACTGGCATCGTCGGCCGCGACGGCGGCTATACGGCACTGGCCGCCAACGCCTGCGTCGTAATCCCGACGGTCAATCCCGATACCGTCACGCCACATACGGAGGCTTTTCAGGGGATCGTCTGCCATTTGCTCGTCTCGCATCCGCTGCTGAAGACAAAGCGGACCAAGTGGGAGTCGGCCGTCGCCGACGTGACACGGGGCTGAGGCGATGCGCACAGCAGTGTTCCTCGATCGTGACGGCGTCATCACTCGCCCTGTCGTGCGCGCGGGGAGGCCATACCCGCCTGGCTCCCTGGAGGAAATGGAGCTGCTCCCGGGCGTGCCCGAGGCGCTGCGTGCGCTACGGCAGGCGGGCTACTGCTTGGTCGTCGTCACGAACCAGCCGGATGTGGCTCGGGGCATGACTTCCCGTGTGGAGGTGGATGCCATGAATCGCCGTCTGCAGTCGACTCTGCCCCTGGATGCGATCCGGATGTGCGTGCATGACGACCAGGACCGGTGCGACTGCCGCAAGCCGATGCCGGGGCTGATCACCCAAGCGGCCCGGGAGCTCGAGATCGATTGCACGGCGAGCAGCCTCGTGGGGGATCGCTGGCGGGACATCGAGGCTGGGCGGCGTGCCGGATGCAAGACCTACTTCATTGACCACGCGTACGAGGAGCCGCGACCACGATCCTACGACTTCAGGGTGGGCTCGCTGCTCGAAGCCGCCTCGCTCATCCTGCAAACGGACCTTTCATCATGACCACCGCCATCGAGCTGCTGAAAGTGAAGTTGTTCGCCGACGGCGCGAATCAGGAGGAGATGCTCGAGATGTACACGCGGCCGTATATCAAGGGCCTGACGACGAACCCGACTCTGATGCGCAACGCCGGTGTCGCCAACTACAAGGCCTTCGCGCGCGGGACGCTCGCGCAGATCCGCGACAAGCCGCTCTCGTTCGAGGTGTTTGCCGATGAATTCCCGGAGATGGAGCGCCAGGCGCTGGAGATCGCCAGCTGGGGCCCGAACGTCTACGTCAAAGTGCCGGTGACCAACACCCGGGGCGATCCGAGCTACGCTCTGGCCAGCCGCCTTGCCAGCCGCGGCGTCAAGGTCAACGTCACTGCCATCACAACGTTGTCGCAGGTGCGCAATGCTGTGGCCGCGCTGAACCCCGAGGTCCCCAGCTATGTCTCGGTGCTCGCCGGTCGCATCGCCGATACCGGAGTCGATCCGGTGCCCATCATGGCCGCCGCGGTTTGCCTGTTACAGCCGAATCCGCGGGCCGAGCTGATCTGGGCGAGCCCGCGCGAGCTGCTCAACATCTTTCACGCGGACAGCGTTGGTTGCCACATCGTGACGGCCACGGCGGACATCCTGAAAAAACTGGCGCTCGTCGGTCGCGATCTGCAGCAGTACTCGCTCGATACGGTGAAGATGTTCCATGACGACGCTGCCGCAGCTGGATACTCGCTGTAAGCGGGCGGCGGCGCTCGTTGCGCCCGCGCCGGGGGCCGATTCGAGCCCTGCGGCACGGGCTGGGTCGCGCTCCGCTGCGCCTCTGTCCGCTCCGCCCTATCGTGCCGACATCGACGGGCTGCGCGCAGTCGCCGTCATCTGCGTCGTACTGTTCCATGGGAATGTGCCGAGCTTCGCCGGCGGCTACATCGGCGTCGACGTCTTCTTTGTCATTTCGGGCTACCTGATCACGCAACTGCTGGCCAAATCGGCTGGCGCGCCCCCACGAGTGTGGCTGAAGGAGTTTTACCTGCGCCGCGGCCGGAGGATTCTCCCGGCGCTGCTGGTCAGCGCAACCGTGGTTGCAGCCGTCGCCACGGCGATCATGCTGCCCTGGGACCTGGTCGAGTTCGGAAAGTTTCTGGCGGCCAGCACGGTGTTCCTCGGCAACATCGCGGCCTGGACGACCGGCACGTATTTCACCCTGACCAACCCCCTGACCCATCTGTGGTCGATTGCAGTCGAAGAGCAGTTTTATCTGCTCTACCCGCTGGTTCTGTTGTTTCTCACGCGGCGGACGCCACGACACCGGCTCGCTGCAATCGCCGTGCTCGCCACGGGGTCATTCGTTCTGTGCATGTGGGCTTCTGTCCACAAGCCCGGCGCCAACTTCTTCCTGGCGCCGACGCGAGCATGGGAGCTGCTCCTGGGCGCATGCGTTGCGTTGGAGGGGACACTAGCGGATCTGCCGCGCGTTACCCGGGAATGCCTGTCGATCATCGCTATCGCAACCCTGGCACTCGCCGTATGGCTCTACGATGCGCACGTGCCATATCCGGGGGTCGCGACGCTCGCTCCCTGTCTCGCCACGTCGGTTCTACTCAGCACGAGCCGGCTACACATGACGCTGGTGGGCAGACTGCTGTCGATACGTCCCCTGGTATTCACGGGGCTCGTGTCCTACTCCCTGTACCTGTGGCATCTGCCTATCCTGCTTCTCCTCCCGTACTACAGCCTCGCTAAGGTGCGTGCGCCTGAGCTGGCGGGGCTGCTCGTGCTCAGCTACATCGCAGCCGTCATCACCTGGAAGTACATCGAACAGCCTGTCCGCCACGGGACGCTGCTGCGATCGGACAGGCGTTTCGCCCTGACGGCGGCAGCGGCCAGTGTGGCTTTGATGGCAGTGGGCCTGGCGGTTCGGGCTGCGGAGGGCTTGCCGCAGCGGTTTGACAGAGCCGATGTTCCTGACGGCTGGGTGCAGACCCTGGGTTCCTGCGAGGAGTTGCCGTTGACGGAAGTCGCAGCGGGGAACCTGTGCAGCTACGGGTCGGAGGCACCCGGTGTGCCCCGGGTCCTCGTATGGGGTGATAGTCACGCGATTGCGCTGACGCCCGCGTACAGACAACTGGCCGATGACTATGGCGCGCACGTGTATTTCGCCGTCATGCGTGGATGCGAACCCCTGCTGCACGTCCAGAACATGAGGCTGAACATCGCGGCGCGCCAACGCTGCAGCGAGTTCAAAGTTGCCATCACGCAGGCGATCGTGCGCCTGAACCCCAGCGTGGTGATACTCAATGCCCATTGGAAATACCCGGGCGAGGATCTGAATGCCGACCTCGTGCCGCAGGCAGGTATCAGGAGCGCGCCGGGGATTTCGACCTTCCGGCTCGGACTGCAGCAGACTGTACGACAAATGGGCACTCGCCAGCTGTGCGTGGTGCTGGATGTCCCTGCTTATCGGTATGACATTCCACATGCCCTCGTGAACGCGCGCCTTCGCGGCTTGCCGGCCGACTTCCTGCAGATGAGCCGCGCCGAAGTGCACCAGGAATTGCAGGGGAGCGAAGCGGATATCCGGGCGCTGGCGCAGGAAGATTCGTTCACGGTCGTGGACCCGAAAGAGGTGCTGTGCGACTCCAGGGCCTGTCGGTTCAGAGCAGATGGGCGAGTGCTGTACGCCGACTCGCATCATCTGGACACTGCGGGCGCATTGCTCGTCAAGAACACCCTCGAGCCCTGCTTCAAGGGGCTGCGGGCGAAGCGCCTATGATGACTCGCCCGGGACTGCCGAATGAGCGCGTCGTGCCGCTGACAGCCTGGGGAAGCATCGGTGATCGACTGCTCGGGCGCGTCTCGGGCCTGCTGGAGCGTTACGAGAGCACGCCAGTGACTGGCCGCCCGATCGCCTATGCGCGCGCTCACATCTCCGAACTCACTCGATTCGCGTTCACAGGCGCGAGCCTTCAGCTGCTCAATCTCGCATTCCTGTACGCTTTGCGCGTTTGGCTGCGACTTTCGGACCCGATCGCAGTGACCGGCATGTACGTACTTGGCGTTCTGGCGCATTTCCCCACGCAGCGCTGGATCACCTACGGTGCGCAGCATCGGCCGGTGGTCCCGCAGCTGCGACGTTACGCCCT
This sequence comes from uncultured Steroidobacteraceae bacterium, assembly GCA_964563075.1. Classification (GTDB taxonomy): domain Bacteria; phylum Pseudomonadota; class Gammaproteobacteria; order Steroidobacterales; family Steroidobacteraceae; genus 13-2-20CM-66-19. The sequence goes on from CAZLYG010000290.1 coordinate 5,073, forward strand.
GATGTTGGTGTGGAACTTCGCCATCATGCAGTCGGTCGTCGGACTGGCCTCGCGTGCGTCGATATCCCCCTACATCGCGGTGATGATCGCAACGGTGCTCACCATGGTCTCGAACTTCGTGATCATGACGCATATCGTTTTCGCGAAGGAGCGTCGCTGACGTGCTGGACAGTCCCACGGCCTTCGCACAGTTGCCGCGCACCGCTCGTCACGCGGGGAATGCTGTCTCGGAAACGATCGTCGGTGCGTTGCGTCAGCGCGGTGTCAAGGCTGGCCAGGTTCTCGTGCTTGCGAACGGCCCGGGGCCATTACTCAACTTCGAGGACGTGCCGGAGCTCCAGTTCACCGGGAGCTCGCTGGAGAATGCGGCAACTCTGTTGAGCGACATCTTCGTGGGCCTCGTGATAGTGGCCTCCGGAGCGGATCTCCTGGAGGAGGTCCTCGCTGCGAGCACCGCCCGCCTGCGACGGGACACTCCCCTGGTACTCATCCTGACGCGCGCGCGGGGCGACTGCCGGGAAGAGGTGCATCTCCTGTTGCTGCGTGCGGGTTACGACCGCGTCTGGGTAGATTCGCGAGGGAGTACGCTTTGTGCTTCGGCCCGCCGCGCTGGGCCCGCGACCGTCAGAACCTGCTCGATCATCGTTCCGGTATTCAACGAAAGGGAGACTTTTCCGGTGCTGATGGAGGCAGTGCTCAACAAGCGCCTGGACCACCTTGGGCTCCAGCGCGAGATCCTCATCGTGGAGAGCAACTCGACGGACGGATCGCGCGAGCTGGTAGCAGGCTACGCCTCTACTCCCGGCGTACGGATCCTCTGGCAGGAGCGTCCCCAAGGCAAGGGTCATGCCGTACGGGCGGGACTGCAGGCGGCGACGGGCGACATCGTGCTGATCCAGGACGCCGATCTCGAGTACGAGGTGAAGGACTACGACGCGCTGCTCGAGCCGTTGCTCGAGGAACGCGCCGCCTTCGTATTGGGATCGCGCCACAGCGGCCACCGTGGCATGCGCCAGTTCACCGATCAGCGCTGGATAGGAATTCTATTCAACTTCGGACATGTGTGCTTCACGGGGCTGATCAATGTCCTGTATGGCCAGAAGCTGCAGGACCCGTTCACCATGTACAAAGTGTTCCGGCGTGATTGCCTCTATGGCCTGCCGCTCGAATGCAACCGCTTCGATTTCGATCACGAGCTGGTCATCAAGCTGGTCCTGAAGGGCTATCGACCGCTGGAGATTCCTGTCAGCTACCGGTCCCGCTCATTCAAGCAGGGCAAGAAGATCCGGCCGCTGCGTGATGCACTGACGTGGATCGCCGCCGATGTGCGCTATCGCGTGCGGCGGCTACGGCCGCACCTCGACTGAGCGGGCTGAGGCGCTCGAGCCGACCTCATAGAGCGCCAGCTGTACCTGGCCGCCGGGCTTGTCGAATACGGCAACGGCGCGCAGGTTCTCGGGTTGCAGGCCCGGGCGACCGAAGCTCGACTGCAGATAGCCCGCGAGGATCTGGGGGGAGATGACTATCCAGGCCGGGGTGTGCGCCCGCAGATTCTGCAGGCGCGCGGCGGCGGTCAGCAGCGGCCGGCCGTCCGATCCATAGAAGATCGGGCCGATGCGCTTGCGCCATGCCTTTGGCAGGTAGTTTTCCAGCTGATAGGCACTATGGCCATCGAGTGCATAGATGTGCGCGGGCGCGGTGGCGGCGGCCTGGATGAATCGTGCCGCTTCGGGATACCCGTAACCCGAGCTCCAGCCCTGGAAATACTGGAACCGATCCGCGGCCGACCAGCGGGCGCGCGCCTCCTCTC
>CAZLYG010000291.1:0-6868 GCA_964563075.1 uncultured Steroidobacteraceae bacterium
GATGACCAGCACCGCCATCTCCGTGAAGAATCGCGAGTAGCCGCCGGACGACAGCGGCTTCAGGCCCGCCCGGGTCGCCATGTCCTGAAGCTCCCGTATGCGATAGCCCTGGACCACGTGGCCGTAGGCCTCCGGGCCCATCCCGATCACGCGCTTCAGCGCTGCGACCGGGAGCCGCGTATCCCCATTGGGCGTCGTCACGATAGCCATTCCTCCGGGAGCCACCACGCGCGCGATCTCCGAGTTCAGGCCCTCCACGTCCGAGAAGTGCTCGTGCACGTCGATCACGATGACGAGGTCGAACGCCCCGTCCGCATACGGGAAGCGGTTGATATCGATGTGCGCCACGGGATCGCCCAGGAACTGCGCCATCTCATCGATGCCCTCGCGGTACACCTGTCCCCAGCTCCATGAGCCCCCCGCGGCGCGAAATTCATGATTCATGGCGCCGTTGTTGTCATGCCCGGAGATCAGCAGGCAGCGCTTGCCGTGCGTAGGGCCGGCGAGACGGCTGAGGAGCTCGACCTTCTGCCGCTTCTTCAGCGACTTGCGATACATCTGCAACTGCCACGGCGGCGCGGCATCCGGGTTCACCGCGGTCAGGGGTTGATGGGCTGGCATCTTCAGTCCTCTTCAGTTCGAGAGCACTTGCGCTTGCGGAGTCCGATCCGCTGCACCGGCAACCGGGCTCTGCAGCGGGCCACGAAACCGCTGCAGCAGCGACTCGACACGCTCGACCTGGGCAGCGATTTCGCGCTGACTCCATCGCAACTCGCGTGCCAGCGTGACGGCGCAGGCATTGAGCGCCGCAACATCCAGGCTCTCACTCAGGTACAAGGGGGTACGCCGCATGACGACATCCGCGAGCTGCACCGCCATCTCCGCCCGCGCCGCGTGGACGATCTGCGCCTGGATGACGGGCAGATCCGCGACTACACGGCCTGCAAGGCTCGGGTCACGATCCAACAGACTGAACAACGCCCCGCGCGCCGGACCGTACAGCTCCCGCAGATACTGCAGCGACTCCGCATCGAGCCGCCAGCGTTTGTGGGCTACCGGGTCAGGCGGCTCGCGAGTGCTCCAGAGACAGGTCCGCGCGGGCCGCAGGCGCGCAGGCCGGCGCAGGAACTGACAAGCGACGCGCACGACCCGTTCGGCTACGGGCCAGGAGTTGGTCCACTTCACTCCGACGACACTGAACACTCCAGGGGCATCGTCCTTGGCGTGATCCACGATCCGCGGCGCGCGCTGCAGCTCCACGTCGCCGCCGGCGGGCGTGCTTTTCTCCGGCAGCAATCCGGAATACACGCCGAGTACGTCGGAGGCAGCGATGCGATTGCGGCCCAGCACGCGGTTGAGGTCGTCGAGAAACTCGACAACCTCCGGGTGCGTGACGCTCGCGGAGCGGGCCCCGGGGTCACACCTGATGTGGCGGGTTCCCACCAGCGCACGCCCGTTCCAGGGCAGAACGAAATACGTGTGTACGCGCCCGGTACTCTGCTGCCGCACGGCAAACCCGACTCCCTCCTTGTAAGGCAACGGGCGGGTCAGGAGGTTGAAGGCCTTGGAGGCGCAGTACAGAGGCCGGCGGTCGCTTGTCACGATACCCGTCCAATCCGCTACCCATGGACCCGCTGCGTTGATGACGCAGCGCGCTCGGATCGGGAATTCCTCGTCCGTGAGCTCATCCCGAGCCTGCACCCCCACGACAGATCCGTCAGCCCTCGCGAGCGATGTGGCGCGTACGTAGTTCGCCGCGTGCGCCCCCTTTCCGAGCGCTTCGGCCACCACAGTCCACAGCAGGCGCTCGGTATTGAGGCAAATCGCATCGAACCAGGTGGCCGCTCCATTACAGTCCGGGATTCGAGCGCCGGTGAGCACCGCGCGCGCGAGCTTGCGACTCCACACCGAGCCCCGGGGAAGTATCGAGCCGGGATCGACTCCGCGATTGCGGTCGAAGCTCACCAGGTCATTCAGACCCAAGGCCACGCGCATCGCTTCCGGCCCTTTGATGCCATGCCCGGAGGTGGGCAGCACAAAGCGCAGTGGCCGCGCGAGGTGCGGAGCGAGCCGCAACCATTCGCGCCGGGCCTGAATCGACTCGCGCATCCGGGGCAAGTCCAGACGCTGCAGGTGCCGCAATCCGCCGTGCAGAGTGCGCAGGCTGTTGCTCGAGGTGGCATTGCCGAAGTCACCGGCCTCGATCAATGCAACACGTAGCCCACAGGCAGCGGCTTCCCATGTCGCGCAGGCACCGTAAATTCCACCACCGACAACGACGACGTCGTAGTCCTCGCGCGCCAGGTGTGCAACCTCACGCCGCATGAACGCGCTCGCTCTCATGCGCTGCGCCCGAAGCAAAACGGTCGCGCCAGAGTTGGAATACCATCAATGCCCAGAGCACGTGGCTGTGATTGCGGGCGGATGTCTCGTGCTCGCGCATCATCCTCTCCACGTGCGCGCAGTCGAACAATCCGTCCCGTGCCAGGTTTTCCCGGCACAGCAGCTCGTGCATCAGGGAATTCCAGCCGCCATTCAGCCAATTCTTCATCGGCATGCTGAAGCCTTCCTTGCCGCGCCGCAAAATGGCTGGCGGCAGACTGCCGGCAAACGCCCGCTTGAGAATCCACTTGCGGATCCCCCGGTGCAGCTTCAGCCGCGAGGGAATCGACAACGCCAGATCGACCACCTCGTTGTCCAGGTAGGGCACGCGCGCCTCCAGCGAGGTCGCCATGCTCATCGCGTCGATCTTCGTGAGGATGTTGTCCGGCAGGTACAGCCGCAGGTCGCAACGCATCTGTTCCGCCAGTGCGTCATCGCCGACGGGCGCGAACGCATCGCGGATAGTTTCCATCGCCTGTCCCGCCACTTGCGCACGGAAGCCATCGCGATACAGGCGCAGCCGCGCCGCATCGCCCAGGGCCACCATCCAGCGCATGTGGCGCCATTCGGCCGGTAGCGAAGCTCCCTCCAGAAAGCGCCGCAGCTGATTGGCCAGCCCACGCTTGCCCTCGGTCAAGGGCAGCAGTCGTCGAGCCGCGTACTCTATGTTCGCGCGCAGCGGGCGAGGCAGCCAATCCAGCGTTCGCGCCGCATATCTGTCCGCCTCGTAGGCATCGTAGCCTGCGAACAGCTCATCAGCCCCATCCCCACCCAGCGCTACCGTCACGTGACGCCGCGCCATGCGGGAAACCAGCAGTGTTGGAAAGACAGAGAAGTCCGCGATGGGCTGGTCCAGTTGCCCGATGACATCCGGCAGCAGGGCAAGGAAGTCCGGTGTGAGCAATTCCTCGTGATGCCGCGTACCACAGTGCCGCGCAACCGTGCGCGCGTGCTGCAGCTCGCTGTACGAGGCTTCTCCGAAGCCGACCGAGAAAGTCAGCGGGGGCTGCGGTGAGACCGCGCTCATGGCGGCGACCATGATGGAAGAGTCGATGCCGCCGCTCAGGAACGCGCCCAGCGGCACATCGCTAGCCAGTTGTCTCCTGACCGCCGCGGTGAAGGTATCGCGCAGCCGCTCTGCGATCTCTTCAGGTGGGGCGTGCAGCGTCTCGGCAGCATTCTCCGGCGACCAGAAGCGACCGCAACGCACCTGCCCCTCGTGCCACGTCAGCCAGCTCCCAGGCGGAACCTTCCTGACATCGTCGAACAACGTCGAGGGGGCAACCGTGCACTCGAATGTCAGCAGCTGATCGACACCGCGCGGGTCGAGTCTCGCTGCGGAGCCACCTCCAGCGAGAATGCACTTCACCTCCGAAGCAAAGTACAGTGCACCGTTGCGCACGCTGTAGAACAGCGGCTTGATGCCCATGCGGTCGCGCAACAGCAGCAGCCTGCGGCACCCGCTGTCCCACAGCGCGATGGCGAACATGCCGTTCAGGCGGGTGACGAACTCGATTCCGTACTCTTCGTAGAGGTGGGGGATGATCTCGCTGTCGCCGCTCCCGCGCAGCGGATACCCCTTTGCCGTCAGCTCGTGACGCAGCTCGAGGTAGTTGTAGATCTCCCCGTTGAAGACCGCATGGATGGTTCCCGTGCGATTGCTGACAGGCTGATCCCCCGTCTGCAGGTCCAGCACGGCGAGGCGGCGCATGCCCAGCCCGATGCCGGCAGCTGCGTAAATGCCCTCGCCGTCCGGGCCACGATGCTGCATGACCTCGCACATGCGGGTCAGCAGCTCCCGGGCAGGCGTAGAGCCTCTGGTTGCAATGCCGGCGATACCGCACATCGTGGTCAGCTCGGCGGTGCGAGCGGAGCGCTCGCGCGTGAACCCACCGCACGATGCTTGCGCAGCTGCATGCCAATCTGGTTGCGCACGAAGCTCAATGGTGGCTCCAGAGTCGCGAACCGGTCGAAGTCAACGTTGGGATCGGTCAGCGAGCGCAGCAGGCTGGCCGCCGGACGACGCTCATCGAGGGCGATAGGCACACGCAAGCCCATCCGTCCTACTTTGCTGACATCGTGGGGGAACGGGAGCGGGTCCGTTCCGGGCAGATCTCTGACGCCCAGCCGGGCGCCGAGGGCAAAGTGTGCCGGATAGCCCCAGAACCCGGGCCGGCCGCCCTCGTCCCCCAGGAAGAGCGTGGGCTTGCGGAATTCTTCGAGCAGCTGGCTGAGGAGTCGTCCGCGGCTGAACAGCCACTTTCCGGGGCCCCACGGGATGACGCGCGGGAGCCTCAGCGCTTCGGTCTCCCTGAGCAGCTCGCGAATCGGCCGCCCATCCTCGAACCTCTCCGTCGTCCCGAGAACCAGGACTTCCAGCCCTTCCTTGCACGCCACCTGCCGTCCGGCGACGAGAAACAGGCGTCGGTCACCGCGGGTGGCGAGCAGACTGCTTGCCTCAGCCGTAGGTGAAACGGCCCATTCCTGCAACCCGATGGCGTTGCGGCCCAGCGCGTCCTCTTGCAAGGCCAGCCTGTGCAACTGGCCGAAACCATCATCCTGCCGGCACTCCGCCATCAATAGATACAGCACGCAGCTCGTGGCATCCTGCGGGCGCGCACGGGAGAGGTTGCGGACGGCGTTGTCCAGCAACTCATCGGCTCGGTAACAGGTATGTAGATGGACGTGGGCGTCAACGATTGCCGTGACGATGCTCATGACCCCTCTAACGGGCTGCGCCCGAACTCTTCAGCGGGATCGCGGAAGACCTGCGAACCCGCTAGGATTAACGGCGCCTGCGGCGCCGAAAGAACCGTTGGCGGCTCCCATTCGCGATCAGTTCAAGCAAGAATCGGTCCGACCCCGGGCCCCTGCCCAGGCCGGACGCCGGGGTGGCCAGCGGCAACGGCAGCGCTACCTTTACAAATCGGCCGGCCTATTTTTTTGAAAAAAGAGCACCCATGAGCACATCCACCCAGGACCTGAAGGCTCTCGACCGGGCGACGATCCTGCATCCGTTTACCCAGCTGCGGCCGTTCGCCTCCGGCGAGCTGGGCGGCCCCTGGATCATCTCCGGGGGCGAGGGAATCCGCGTCCGTGACCGTGATGGACAGGAGCTCATCGACGCGTTCGCCGGCCGCTACTGCGTGCACGTCGGATACGGCCGGCGTGAGATCGCAGATGCGATCCACCGGCAGGCACTGGAGCTGCCGTACTTCCATTCCTATGCCGGCTACTCCAACGAGCCCGCCATCCGCCTCGCCGAGCGCGTGCTGCGGATGGCACCCGGAAGGATGCAACGGGTGTGCTACGGGCTGTCCGGGTCCGATTCGAACGAGACCCAGATGAAGATCGTCTGGTACTACAACAACGTGCTCGGCCGGCCGAAGAAGAAAAAGATCATCTCGCGCTGGCGCGGCTACCACGGCGCCACGGTCATGTCGGGAAGCCTGACGGGCCTGGAGAACCAGCATCAGGCGTTCGATCTGCCGCAAGGTCCGGTGCTGCACACCATTACGCCGCACTTTTTCTGGCATGCCGAGCCAGGGATGAGCGAGCGTGATTTCTCTCAGGTGTGCGCGGCGCGCCTGGAGGCCCTCATCCAGACGGAGGGACCCGACACAGTCGCCGCTTTCATCGGCGAGCCAGTACTCGGCACCGGCGGAATCATTCCTCCACCGGCAGGCTACTGGGAGGAGATCCAACAGGTCCTGCGCCGTTACGACGTCCTCCTCATCGCAGATGAGGTGGTGTGCGGATTCGGCCGACTCGGCAAGGCCTTCGGCGCCGATCACTACGCCATCGAGCCCGACCTCATCACCGTCGGCAAGGGCATCACCAGCGGCTACCTGCCACTCTCCGGGGCGCTCATCGGGGAGAGGGTCTGGAAGGTGCTGCAACAAGGCTCGGACAAGTACGGGCCCTTCAGCCACGGGTATACGTTCGCCGCCCATCCGCTGTGCGCGACGGCAGCTCTGGCGAACCTGGACATTCTCGAGCGCGAGCGCATCTTCCAGCATGTCGAGGAAGTTGCGCCCTACTTCCTCGAGAAGCTGCGGCAGACGTTCAGTGGGCGCCCGCGCGTTGCCGAAGTCCGCGGCGCGGGACTGCTGGCGGCTATCGAGCTGGCGGAAGAGCCTGCGACCCGGGTGCGGTTCGACCCTGCGAAGAAAGTGGGATCGCAGATAGTCAGCGCCTGCCTCGAGGAGGGGGTGATCGTCCGTTCACTGCCTCACGGCGACATCATCGGATTTGCGCCGCCGCTGATCGTCACTCGGAGCGACATCGACGAGATCGTGTCGCGCGTGGCCCGTGCGGTTGAGCGCGTGACGCGCCGTCTTTGATTCTCGTGTAAAATACCCTGCTGTTTCACGATATTGCGGAGACGTCATGCCGGAGGCCTTGCAACAGAACCTGGAGAGGCAGGGCTTTGCCGTGGCGCCGTTCGAGAGCCTCGTGAACTGGGCCCGTGCGGGCTCGCTCTGGC
>CAZLYG010000292.1:0-6852 GCA_964563075.1 uncultured Steroidobacteraceae bacterium
GACCGACCGGTCGTCCGCTTGAACAGCGCCACCTCGCCGCTGATCGCCTTGCGCTCGGCCACCAGGGAGATCAACTGGCGATCGATCTCATTGAGCCGCCGGCGCAAATCCTCCAGGGTCACCTCGCCTGTGGCGGCGGCTTTATCGTCCTCGCGGGTCATGGAGCTCGAGCCTTGCTTGGGTAGTGCGTCTTTCTAATCGGCCGCGCCGGGGGTCCGCAAGTGCGGATTTTGCTCTAGCATGGCCGCACATGAGCCCCCGCACCGAGCTGCTCCCGCAACCTCTGCCTGCCGATCCGCTGCCGCTGCTCGAGCAGTGGCTGGCCGAAGCCTGGCAGCGCCGCACTCAGCCGAACCCCAACGCGATGGTGCTCGCCACCTCGGATGGGCTCGCCGACCTGTCCGCGCGGGTGGTGCTCTGCAAGAAGCTCGTTCCCAGCCCCGGGTACCTGGTGTTCTACACCAACTACCGCTCGCTCAAGGGACGGCAGATTCAGCAGAACCCCAGGGGCGCTGCAGTCATCCACTGGGATGCCCTGCACCGGCAGGTCCGGGTCGAAGGCCCGATCGTTCAGGCGCCCCCCGCCGACAGCGATGCGTACTTTGCCTCGCGGCCCTGGCAAAGCCGCCTGGGAGCCTGGGCGAGTGCCCAGAGCGAGCCCGTGGCCTCCCGGGAACAGCTGCGGGAAGCGCTTCTGGCGATGGCCGAGCGCTTCGGTACGCCTCCCCCGGAGGATCGGAGCTCGATGCAGGAGGACGCGGAGATCACCGTTCCGCGGCCTCCGCATTGGGGTGGATACCGGCTGTGGGTCGAGAAACTGGAGTTGTGGGTCGAAGGCGAGGCCCGCATTCACGACCGGGCACGCTGGACCCGCACGCTGCGGTCCGAGGGCGCAGGCGCATTCGAGCCCGGCCCCTGGAGCGCAACGCGGCTGCAGCCCTGAGGCATCGGTCCCTGTCGCCTTCCCGAACATCTCTCTCGGCCGAACGGCTCAGCGTGGAGGTCGGAACGCGGCAGCTGGTTCGCGACCTGTCCTTTGCGGTCGCTCCGGGCGAGTTCGTAGCCATCCTGGGCCGCAACGGCTCAGGCAAAACCCTCACGTTGCATACGCTTGCGGGTCTGCGCCCACCCTCCGGAGGGGAGGTGCTGATGGGCGGCCTGCCGCTGACCCGCATGAGCCGGCGGGCGGCAGCCCGCCAGGCCGGCTTTCTCGCGCAGGATCTCGAGGATTCGTTCGTGACTTCCGTGCTCGAGTCCGTGCTGATCGGCCGCCATCCTCACCTGTCGTTGTGGGAGTGGGAAAGCGATGAGGACGAGCATGCGGCCCGCCGCTCCCTCTCGGCCGTGGACCTGAGCGCCCTGAGCGCGAGGATGACCGACACACTCTCCGGCGGCGAGCGCCGTCGCGTGGCCATCGCCTCGCTGCTCGCACAGGACCCCGCAGTCTTCCTGCTGGATGAGCCTACGAATCACCTCGATCCGCACCATCAATTGGCCGTGCTGACGCTGTTTCGCGAGCTCGCCAACGCCGGGCGGGCAGTGATCGCGACGTTGCACGATCCAACGCTCGCCGCACGCTTCGCCGATCGCGCCCTGCTGCTGCACGGCGAAGGCTCCTGGAGCACGGGCCCCGTCACTCAGGAGCTCACCGCCGCGAAGCTCAGCGAGCTCTACCTGACAGGTATTTTGGAGATCCAGCATCCCGGCGGCCACCGGGTGTTCGTTCCCGAGTAGTCCGGGATTCAAACGCGCAATGCTGCGAGCACGCTGGAGTGCAGCGGCCCGTTGGTCGCCAGCACGGTGGTCGTGTCCAGGCCCACCTCCCTGCCTTGGAGGTCCGTGAAGGTCCCACCGGCCTCGCGCACCAGCACGGTGAGCGCCGCGATGTCCAGAATGTTGACATCAGACTCGATTACAACATCGAGCGAGCCGCGCGCGAGCAGATGGTAGTGCACGAAATCGCCATAGCCGCGAATGCGGCTCACCTTGCCGATCAACTCTCCGTAACGCGTCCACTGCACCGAGCGCGCCAGCGTCTTGAGATTACCGCTCGATACGATGGCGGCACTGAGCTCGGCGAGGCGGCTCACGTGAATCGGCTTGTCGTTCAGCCACGCCCCCGCACCCTCTTCCGCCCAGGCGAGCTCATCGTAAGCCGGGGCACTGGAGACGCCGAGCACCATGCGCCCCGCGCGCATGAGAGCGATCTGCGTCGAGAAGAAGGGGCACTCGCGCACGAACGACTTGGTGCCATCGATGGGATCGACCAGCCACACGTTCTCCGCTCCCATGGCGTGTTGGCCGGTTTCCTCGCCGTAGAATCCGTAGCTCGGGAAGCGGTCCGTGAGGATCGTGCGGATCGCCTCTTCCGCACGGATATCGGCTTCCGTCACGGGCGTGGCGTCCGCCTTGGTCGTGACAGTCAGATTCTTCTGGTAGAGGGAACGGATGACCGCCGCCGCGGCCTGCGCAGCCTCGCGCGCAGCCTGAAGCTCTTTTGATGCCATGATGGCTATGATAGGGACACAGGAGAGCACCGCAATGGGCAACCGTCTCAGCAAGATATACACGCGCACCGGTGACGACGGCACGACCGGACTGGGCGACGGCAGCCGTGTCGCGAAGGACAGCCCACGAGTCGAGGCTTACGGCACGGTAGACGAGCTGAACAGCTGCATCGGTGTGCTGCTCGCTGTTGCCCGGTTACCGGAGAAGGCGCGCAGTTGTCTCATCGAGGTGCAGCACGAGCTGTTCGATCTGGGTGGCGAGCTCTGCATCCCCGGGCATCGCGCCATCCTCGCGCAGCAGGTGTCACGGCTCGAGCAGGAGCTCGATGACTTCAACGACGCATTGCCGCCGCTGAAGGAGTTCATCCTGCCCGGAGGCGGTCCCGGTGCAGCGGCCTGTCATGTTGCGCGTACCGTCGCGCGTCGAGCGGAGCGACGCGTATGGGCCCTCGCCCGGACGGAGACGCTCAACCCGGAGGTCATGAAGTACCTCAACCGGCTTTCTGACCTGCTGTTCGTGCTGGCTCGAGTGCTGGCGCGACACGAGAATGGCAGCGAGGTACTCTGGCGCCACGCACGTTAGTACGCCGGCGAAAACCACGCTTTTCGCCGGCCGCATGGACTGGCTGACGGCCTCGACTCCGCGAAAATCGCCGCAGGAGATTTTCGCCAATTAACCGATGAGCTCGCGCAGCCGCTGCCACTCGAACACCGGCCCGGGGTCGGTCTTGCGCCCCGGAGCGATGTCGCTGTGGCCCGCGATACGCTCGCGGCTGAGGGTCGGATAGGCTTCGAGCAAACCCAGGATCAGTGCCGCCAGCCCCGTGTACTGCGGCTCGGTGTAGGGAATCACATCATTTCCCTCGAGCTCGATCCCAACGGAGAAGTCATTGCACGCGGAGCGCCCCCGATACTCGGACATTCCAGCGTGCCAGGCACGCTCGCCGAACGGCACGTACTGCACGATCTGGCCGTCACGCCGGATCAGCACATGGGCGGAAACCCGTCTCCCGGGAGCTATCAGCGCCGCAAACTCCGGATGCGCCTCCGCCGTCAGATTCCCGGTGAACAGCCGATCGATCCACGGGCCGCCGAACTCGTTCGGCGGCAAGCTGATGCCATGCACCACGATCAGCTCGGGAACCGACCCGGTGGGGCGGTGATCGTAGTGCGGCGACAACACCTGGCGCACACCGGTGATCAGGCCCGTGACCGGCTCGACTTTCAAGGGCTTGGCGGGTGCAGGCTCCATCGCCCCGGATCATGCCACAATCCTCCTCATGACGAGCCCGAACGCCTCCTACGTCACGCGCGACCTGGCGCATCTGTGGCACCCGTGCACGCAGATGAAGGACCACGAGCGGGAAATGCCGCTGATTCCCATCCGCCGCGGACAGGGAGTCTGGCTCGAGGACTTTGCCGGCAAGCGCTACCTGGACGCCATCAGCTCCTGGTGGGTCAACCTCTTCGGCCATGCCAACGAGCGCATCAACGCAGCCGTCGCCGCGCAGCTTGGCCGACTCGAGCAGGTCATCCTCGCAGGATTCACTCACGCGCCCGTCATCGAGCTCTCGGAGCGGCTCACGGCCATTGCACCGCCGGGACTGGCTCGCTGCTTCTACGCGGACAACGGCTCATCCGCGGTAGAGGTCGCAGTCAAGATGAGCTTCCACTACTGGCGCAATGTCGGCCGCTCCGGCAAACGGCGTTTCATCACCCTCACCAACAGCTATCACGGCGAGACCCTCGGCGCGCTCGCTGTGGGCAACGTCGACCTGTACAAGGAGATCTATCGTCCGTTATTGATGGACGTCATCTCGGTGCCATCGCCGGATTGCTTCGAGCGTGAGCCGGGTGAGAGCTGGGACGCGCATTCACGTCGCAAGTTCGCGCACATGGAGGCGGCGCTCGAGCGTCACGCAGACGAAACGGCCGCGGTCATCGTCGAACCGCTGGTGCAATGCGCTGGCAACATGCGGATGTACCATCCGGTGTACCTGCAATTGTTGCGTGAGGCCTGTGACCGTTACGGTGTGCACCTCATCGCCGATGAGATCGCGGTGGGTTTCGGGCGCACGGGCCTGATGTTCGGGTGCAACCACGCCGGCATCCGGCCTGACCTCATGTGCCTGTCGAAGGGCCTCACGGCGGGCTATCTGCCCTTATCGGCGGTCCTGACGACGGAGCCGATCTACGCCGCGTTTTATGATGAATACACGAAGTTGAATGCCTTCCTCCACTCCCACAGCTTTACCGGCAACCCGCTCGCCTGCAGCGCCGCACTGGCGAGCCTGGACATCTTCCGCGAGAACGACGTACTGAACCGTAATCGCTCCCTCGCCGCCCACATGGGCGCTCGGGCGCGCGAGCTGGAGAACCATGCTCACGTCGCAGAGGTTCGGCAGACGGGCATGATCGTCGCCATCGAGTGGGTGCGGAACAAAGCCACGCGCGAGCCCTTTGACTGGCAGGAGCGGCGTGGATTGAGGTTGTATCGACATGCTCTCGAGCGCGGCGTATTGCTGCGGCCCGTCGGTAACGTTGTGTATTTCATGCCGCCGTACGTCATCACGCCCGCAGAGATCGACCTGATGGTGGAGGTCGCGCGCGAGGGCATCGAGAAAGCCACATGCGCCTGACGCGGGTGCACGTGGCGGTGCCGCTGCAGGTCGGGAAGCGCATCGCGCTGGAGGGCACGGCTGCCAACCACATCACACGTGTGTTGCGTTTGAGGGCCGGGGCAGCGCTGACCGTATTCAATGGGAATGGCGCGGAATATCCGGCGACGATCCTGGAGTTCCACAAGGACGCCGTCATGGTCGAAGTGCAGGGCGAGCAGGCACCCCGGCGCGAGTCGCCGTTGCCACTGACGCTCGCACAGGGGATCTCACGCGGCGAGCGCATGGACTGGATCCTGCAGAAAGCAACCGAGCTGGGCGCCTCGAAGATCCTGCCGATGTTCACGGAACGCAGCGTCGTGCGCCTGGATGCCAGGCAGGCGGAGAGAAAGCTCCAGCATTGGCGCGCCATTGCCGTTGCCGCCTGCGAGCAATGCGGTCGCAATGTCCTCCCCGAGATTGCGCACCCGACCGACGTCCTCGAGTTCCTGGCCGGCGGCGTCGAGCCGCAGACCACGCGACTGCTGCTTTCGCCGGCCAGCGATGTATCGATCGACGAAGTGAATGCGGCCGCTGCGGGGATCACCGTGCTGATCGGCCCGGAAGGCGGCCTGACGGATACCGAGCACGAGGTGGCAATGCGTTCGGGATTCACGGCCGTGCGGATGGGCCCACGCGTGTTGCGTACGGAGACGGCGGCCGTTGCAGCCCTGACCATCCTGCAGCACCGGTTCGGCGACTTGGGGGCTCGAGCATGAAGTACCTCGTGATTGCGACCCTGGCGCTCGTCCTGGGCGGTCTGATCGGCCGCGCGATCTGGATGCAGAAGCCGCAGCAGCCGGTCGACCCCGTGCAGGTGATCGTGACGCAGCTCAAGACCCACGCCGTCATCTCGCACGAGCGCCAGGTCGCGATCTGGTACCGCGCCTGTCCCGAGGTGTTCGGCAAGACCCCGACTATTTTCATCGCCTGGCCGGCGAGGATTTCCTATCAGCTCGAGCTGCACGACGTGCAGGTCACGCGCTCAGGGTCGGTGATCAAGGTACGCACGCCCCCTATTCACGCGGACGAGCCTTCGGTGCCGACCGATTTCATGGACTACCTGTCCACCAAATCGATCTTCACCTTCGCGAACGAGGAGGAGCTGGTCAATCGCGAGATCGGCAAGGCATCGCCCATCGCCCGCTATCTGACGACCTATTTCCTGAAGCGCGATCCGTCCCTGCGCGATGACTTCAGCACCGAGGTGCAGGGCCTCGTCCAGCATCTGGCCGCCGCACTGGGCGTGCCGGTGACGCAGATCGATGTCGAGATTCCGGAGCAGGAGGTTAGCCTGCCCAAACTGCCCAAGCTCGATTTGTGCTCAGGTAGCATGGCCTCCGTGAACGGCCTGCCCTTCGCCAAGGTCGACAGCGGCTACACCGTGCCGATCGCGTTTCACCCGCAGCTCAAAGGGCAGGCAATCGCCGCGGACGTCCCCAAGGGCATTGCCTCGATCTACGGGGCGGCGCGCAAGTAACGGCCGCAGCCACAGTCCACGCGCAGGCACGGCCCGGCGCGTCTCGTTCCCGGCGACCGGCACTAACCGCTGACGCGCGTCTCGTCCGAGATCATCTCTTCGAGGCGCTCGATGTCAGTCACGAGCGGCGTCTCGTTGACCATGCTCACCTGGAAAATCACCGGCGCACGCTCGGGGAAGATGCGTGAGTTATCAGGGCGCACGACAT
>CAZLYG010000293.1:0-6831 GCA_964563075.1 uncultured Steroidobacteraceae bacterium
TCTCGTGCGCCTCATAGAATCAAGGGAGCGCGTGTAACATGACCACTGTCTCCTCGAGGGTCTGCGGCTTGATGTTCCTGGGACTGTCCGCCATCGCGAATGCGCAACCCCCCACGGACCCGACGCCACACCCTTTCAGCATCACGAAGCTCGATCCTTCCCTGGATGCGCTCATCGCCCCCGATGCGAAGCTGAGGACCGTGGCGAGCGGCTTCGGCTTCAGTGACGGGCCGGTGTGGATTCGGGGCCGGGACGGCAAGGAAGGCTATCTGCTGGCGGTCAGCATCATCGGCAACGTGATCTACAAGGTGACCGCGGCCGGCCAAGTCTCAGTATTCCTGGACAAGGCGGGCTACAGCGGCGATGACTTCGCCAACACCGGCAAGCTCGCCTACATCGCCGGCATTCACATGATCCTGATCGGACCGAACTGCACCGGAGTCGACCGTCAGGGCCGCCTGATCTGGTGCGCCGGACAGGATCTGTCCCTCATGCGCCTGGAGAAGGACAGCACCCGCACCGTGCTGGCGAAAGGCTTCGAGGGCAAGCACTTCAACGGACCGAACGATGTCGCCATTGCCGCCGATGGCGCCATCTACTTCACGGACTCGGACGTCGGCCTGCGAGGAGGAATCAATGGCCCCCTCGCACAGATGCCCGACTCGGTCTGGAGGTGGAAGGACGGCAAGCTCACGAAGGTCGTGAGCCGGGAAACCCTTGGCGCGGAGCCCAATGGGATCGCCCTGTCGCCGGATGACAGGTACCTGTACCTGTCGGCCGGAACGGGATCGCCCGATCCGAAGATGATGCGCTATCCGGTCCATGCCGATGGCAGTGTGGGTCCCGGTGAGGTATTCACGCACGGACACGGCATTGGCGATGGGATGAAGGCCGACAGCCAGGGCAACATCTACTCGACCGACGGTGTGCAGGGGATCCTGCGAATCACCTCACCGGAAGGTAAACCGCTGGGCCTGCTGAATCTGCCGACGCGCGGCAACCTCGAGCCCAAGAAGCTCATCTGCGCATCGGCCATGGCGTTCGGCGGGGATGATGCCAAGACGCTCTATGTCACGGCCTGCGACGACATCTATGCGCTTCCACTGAAGACCCCTGGAATTCTCGAAGGGCCCGTCAACTGAAATAAAGCCGCAGCGCCGCATCGGACATCTTGCGGCGCGTGGCAGCCTCCGGCACCCACTGCGCGAGATCGTCGAGCGTGTCCTGGAAGGACACGGCCGCTTCGAACCCGACGAAAGGACAGTCGCTGCCCCACAGCAGCCGCTCAGGCCCGATGTTCTGCAGCAGCGACTGCGCGAGGTCTTGCGCCAGAGGTACGGTGCGCGGGTCGCGTTGCTTCTGGCCCGCTGCAGCCCACGTGAGGCGGTAGGCAGCAGACAGCTTCACCCACAGCCGGCCCGTCTCCGCAGAGCGCAGCATCGCCTTGAATCCGGGGCAGTTCACGCCCTGTTCCGGATCGGGATGGCCGAAGTGGTCCATCACGATTTTGACTCCGGAGGCTTCGAGCTTCGGCAGGACGGCGGGCAACCAGCGAGCCTCCACGGCCACCTGAACGTGCATATCCAGATCGGCCAGGCGCCTGAGCAGGAGCTGGTGCTCTTCATCCGCGAGGTCCGGCAGCTCCTTGCGTCGTGTCAGCTGCAGGCGCACGCCAACGACACCGTCCTGCTTCATACGCTCCAATATGTAGCGCTCGGTCGTCGGCAGGACATTCGCGGTCCCGCGTAGACGCCGGTACCGGCGCAGCCGCTCGAGCATGTAGTCGTTGTACAGACCGTAGATGCTTATGCCTGCGATCACGCCGAAATGAATGCCATGCGCATCCAGTGCCTGTAGATACTGTTCCGCCGTGAACCCGTAATCGGGCTTGAACCAGGCCCCACGGCTCACCGGCATGTCCTGAAGGAATACATGCGCATGCGAATCCACGATGGGCGCCTCGACTTGCGCGGAATCTGTCATTTGCGGCCCGTCTCCGGACCTGGAGCCGGTGATGACGACGGCATCGGATATTCCGCGGCATTCAGGACCCAACCGGGCATCCTGGAGAAATCGACTCGCGGTGGAGAAAAGATGTCGACGAGCTGGTTGAGCACCGGATCGGTGCCGGCCGAGGTGTGAATCGCCGGCGGCGGAATCACGGCGAGTGAGGGGGCGGGGCAGGCCACATGCTCATCCTCCCGCCAGTCCTTGATGTTGGTCGTCCACGGCCAGCGGATGTGGTGGGTGAAGGAGCCCCTGAGCGCGAGCGAGCCCTGCTCGAAATCCTCGTGATGATGGGGAGAGAGGCGCCCGAGATCGCGTGGGCCGTGCTCGAGCGGATGCACGTTGATCATGAGCGTCGAGCAGCGCCAGATCCTGCCAAATCGTCCTTCCTGCGGCGGGACATCGAGATCATAGCTGCGTACCCGGTACCCTTGCGTGGGAGCGGGCCAGGGTACGTAGCTTGGAATGTTGGGATGGGGGCTGGCAAACGATGCGGCATTGGAGCACCGTGCGTTCAAGTCTGCCGATGCGCCGCTGAAAACGCGGACCAGTGTGCCTGGGGTCTTGGCCGTGATCGTACTGTTACCCGGCGGAATGATCACCAGCGCGTGGCCGGGCACTTCGACAATTTCGTCGCCGGCCTCTACGGTGACGGCGACGCCGCGCTCCGGAATGAGCAGCACGTACTCGTCGGCCTGATCACGTCTCTCCAGGCGGGCGCCGGGTTGTGCCTGCGTATAGGCCACGACGAAGTTCTGCGCGCGCGCATACCAGGTCTTTTCGTTGTCTTTCGAGACCTGCGGTGGACTTTCCGCAAAGATGGCGTACTCGGCCGGCGCAAAGCGCGGGCCATGCTCGGGTGCTGGCCGCGCGGCGTTGTCTGCGCCGCCAGCGGACTGGAGCTTTGAACGAGGGTCATCCGAAACGTACATGCTCAAGCTCCGTGTCTGTCCAGCGCAGCAGCATCGAGGGCCGGGAGGCTGATCGCTTGACCCAAGCGGCAGCGAACGTTGCTGGCGGTACGCCCTGCGCTGTGATCGGTCCAGCCGGCACGCCCGGCCTGCGCGCTACGAGTTCACCTGGCCGCAGAGTAAGCCACCCCTGCTGGCAAGTTCCACTGCCGTCTGAGGCAAGGCACCGCAGGATGGCAGTATCGATACTAGGCGCGTCACACCAAAGGCTGCGCGCAGTTGCCGCGCGGTCGCAGAAACCCGCATGTCCCAGAAACCCGCCCATCCTCAGCGCCAGTGTTTCAACCCTGCCACTGGGCAACCGCGCCCGACTCGACCTTACATCACGGCCGATGCCATCGAAGGGGCACTCTCCCGGGCTGACGCTGCCCGGAAAGAGTGGGGCGCCGCGAGCTTCGCCGATCGAGCCGCGGTACTGCGGGAGGCCGCACGGCTGTTGCGTGAGCAGCGTGCAGAGCTGTCTGCAACCATCACGCTCGAGATGGGCAAGCCCATCGCGGAGGCCGAGGCGGAGATCGACAAATCCGTCTGGAATTGCGAGTACGTCGCGGACAATGCGGCAGGCTGGCTGGCCGACCAGATCGTGCCCACCCAGGCGGCGTCGAGTTATGTCGCGTACCGGCCCCTTGGCCCCATTCTGGCGATTCTGCCGTGGAATTTTCCGATATGGCAGATATTCCGCTGCGCCGTGTCGGCCTTGATGGCTGGCAACACATTCCTGCTGAAGCACGCACCCAATGTTCCGGACTGCGCAGCCGCGGTAACGGAGTTGATGGAGCGCGCCGGTGCGCCTGCGGGGGTGTTCGAGAACCTCGATGTTCCCGTGGCACATGTCGCCAGCGTAATTTCGGACAGGCGGGTGGCTGCAGTGGCATTCACCGGCAGCCCTGCCTCCGGCGGGGTCGTTGCGGGGATCGCGGGGGCCGCGTGCAAGAAATCGATTCTCGAGCTGGGTGGGTCGGACGCCTTCATCGTGCTCGAGGACGCTGATCTCGACGCGGCGGTGTCCGCTGCAGTGCGCGGCCGCTTCGCCAATTGCGGGCAGGTGTGCCTGGCGGCGAAGCGGTTCATTGTCGTGGATGGCATCCGACAGGAATTCGAGGCGCGCCTCATTGAGGCCGTCGCCGCTCTGCGCATCGGGGACCCGTTGGATCGCGGCATACAACTGGGTCCTCTGGCGCGTGCAGATCTGCGCGATGTGCTGGATCGGCAGGTGCAGGACTCCCTTAAACGGGGAGCCCGGCTGCTGCTCGGAGGACACACGCCTCAGCGCGGCGGCTACTACTATGCCCCGACATTGCTGACTGACACGACCGCCACGATGCCCGTGGTGAGCGAAGAGACTTTCGGTCCGGTCGCCCCAGTCATCCGTGCACAGGATGCTGAGCACGCGCTGCGCATTGCGAACGATTCTATCTATGGGCTCGCGGCGGTTGTGTGGACGGGTGACGTCGCCCGGGCCGCAGGCTTTGCGAAACGACTCGAGGCCGGAAGCGTATTCATCAATGGCGTGACGGCCTCCGATCCGAGATTGCCCGTCGGCGGCATCAAGCTGTCAGGTTATGGGCGCGAGCTCGGAACCGCGGGCATTCGCGAGCTCGTCAATCTCCAATCGGTGTGGATCGGACGTTAGGATTCAGAGCTTGGGGTTGTGCGCCGGCGCGCCGCCCTGAAACAAGGTCTTGAACTGCCGCCGGCGGCACAGCCACGCGCCGTTCGCACCGGGTACGTAGTCATCAGTCACCAGCGAGATGGTGATCGGCGGATGCGTTGGCAGAACGGGCTGGCCATTGGCCGCGTACAGCAGCAGGTACCAGGTGGCCCGTGCGCGATCGGCTTCCGCGACTTCGACGCGGAAATTGTTGACTGCGTGCACGGCAAGGCGCGGCCCTTGATTGACCCGCCAGGTATAGAACTCCTGGATCTTGGTGCGCCCGCTATAGGTCGCATTCTCGCCGACGAAGTCGGCATCGTCCGTGTAGTAGCTGCCGGCGTTGCGGCCCCAATTGGTATCGACGTCGTGCCAGTACTCAAGGAGCAGGGCCTGAAGCTCCTGGGCGAGGTCTGCCCGCTTTTTGATATCGCTCTGCATAGTCAGTCTCCGATCTCGTGGTCCTGCTGCTGCCGATCGTGCGCAGATCGCGGCCGGCAGTCTCCGGAAGCAGGAAAGTTGCAATGAACGCGCACGTGGCGCCGACCATTCCCATCGTCATCATGCTCAGGCTGAGTGCCAGGTGCGCCGCGAGGAGGGCGACACCCTGAATGAAGATGAAGCTGGTCGCGCGCCCGAAATTGTAGGCAAATGCCTGTCCGGCACCGCGCAGCTCCGTGGCGAACAGCTCGGTGAAGAAAGGCCCGAAAGAGGCATAGATTCCGAACTGGAACCCGCCGTAAAGGAACCCACAGGCGGCCAGTGCCGGACCGGACCCCAACGGCGCGTACAGATATAACATCACCGCCGCCACGAACCCGGCGGCAAAGAGCCGGAATGTGGTGCGTCGTCCCAGCCGGTCGCCCAGCCATCCGTTGACCAGGAATCCAACGAAACCACCGGCGCTGTTGAGCAGCACGTAGTAGCCCGCGGCAGAGGTCGATAGCCCGCGCTCAGTGTGCAGAAACGTCGTCAGGTAGTTGCTGACTGCATAGCCGGCTCCCTGTGCGCCGACAGCCAGAAGCGCCGCAGCCGCCGTCACTCCGATCTGCGACGGCGCGAAGATCGCGGAAATGGCAGGGGCCTTTGCGCGCGAGCGGCGCGACTCCTTGTAGACAGCGGAGTCATCATCGCCGCGGCGGATGAAGAGCACCAGAAGCGCAGGCAGTGTGCCGATCCAGAACACGGCGCGCCATCCGTATTGCGGTCCAATGGCGGTGGCAATCGGTCCGGCCAGCAGTGCCGCCAGGCCGGAGCCGATGGCGGCGGCGCTATGAACAGTACCGATGGCACGACCGCGATTCTCGGGCTTGATGAGCTCGCCCAGCAGGACGGCACCGACCGCCCACTCGGCGCCGAAGCCCAGGCCCTGGAATGCGCGGATGAACAGCAGCTGGTGAAAGGAGTGTGCGAAGCCGGACAGGCCTGAGAAGATCGAGAACCAGAGAATCGTGACCTGCAGGATGCGCGCGCGCCCGATCCGATCGCACAGCCAGCCACCGATCCAACCCCCGAGCGCCGAGGCAAAGTAGTTGACGCCGGCGACGATCCCGGCCTGGGACAGAGTGATTCCCAGCCCGGCGATGATGACCGGGATCAGGTATTGGTAGACAAACCCGTCGGCGGCGTCGAGGCCCCAGGCCAACAGACAGGTCCAGAATACGCGGCGGGTTTGCCGATCGGTTTCGCGGTACCAGTAGAACAAGCGTCGGCCCCTTGAGGTTTATCGCGAGCTTTTATCGCGAGCTGGCGAAGTCAGCGACTATTTGCGACGCGGCGCGGCGCATGAGGCCCTGATCGGACGAGACGATGAAGGCGGTGACGCCGAGGCTCCTGAGCCAGCGTGCCTCGTGGGTCGCGACGTCGCCGACGTGGGCACACAACGGTTTGCCCGCTGCGCTGCCAGCGGAGGTGATGCGTTCGACGGCCTCGCGAACTTCGGGCGCATCCGTGGAGGCGGCACCCAGCGCGACTGTCAGGTCGCCGCGTCCAATAAAGGCAGCATCGAGACCGGGGATCGCAAAGATCTCATCGAGACAGTCCAGAGCCTCCGGGTCCTCGATCATCGCCATCGCCACGACAGATTTGTCCGCGGCTTCGATGTGATCCCGAATGGAGGCTCGCCCGTAGCCTCCCGCCCGAGGCGAGTTGGAGAATCCGCGCTTGCCGCCGCGATAGCGTGATGCCGCGGCGACGACCCGA
>CAZLYG010000294.1:0-6809 GCA_964563075.1 uncultured Steroidobacteraceae bacterium
TGAAAAGGTAGTCGCGTTCGGCAGGTGACAGTCCCAGCGCTCCACTGAGCCTTTACAGTACGCGCTCTGTAGGGTGGATGTCCCGTCCCTGTTCGAGCCAGGTGTACCAGGTGGCGCTCAGTCCGGCGAGCGCTGCGACATCCTCACGCCGCAGTCCTTTCGAACGCCGCCGTGTCGCAGGTGTGAGTCCAACCGCGGCGGGCGCAGTGCGCGCGCGACAGCTCTTGAGGAAATCCGACAGTTGTACGCGCTGCAAGGTGTTACTCATGTGTCAGGCCTACCCCCCAGTGCCGATGGACGCTCCGGGTACTGAACTGGTATTGATAATACCAGCATAAATCGCTGCTCTACACCGGGGCGTCCTGGCTGACCATACTGCGTCGGCCTCGCCGCGGTGTAAATGAGCTCATCAGCCGCAGAAGGGTCGGCGTCCACTTTCTGCGGTACAACGAGGGGATTCCAGTATGGGTGAGGGCTTGCAAAGCCCGGGCGGGCTGCCGCCCGAGGACCGGATCGCGATCCAGGATCTCATTGCGCGCTATGCCTGGGCGCTCGATACCGGCGACATCGATTCCCTGGTCGCCTGCTTTACTCCCGATGCGCTCGTCCTCGAGGAGGTCTTCGAGGATCCCGATCGCTGGGAAGGCCACGAAGGCATCCGTCGCCTGGGGGAGCATTATGCGGCCTCTCCCGGATTCCCCGGCCGCCAGCACCATGTCAGCCAGTCGATTGTCGAGGGCAGCGGCGAGCGCTGCTCGGTGAAGTCCTTTGCATTCGTTACGGAATGCCGCGGAGAGCCCCCGTACACCCTGCGCTTCACCGGCTATTACGACGATCGCCTCGTGAAGATTCATGGGCAGTGGCTCTTCCAGGAGCGGGTCATTCGGCTCTGGGATGGCCCCGTGCTGGCGCGTTTCCCGGGGCACGGCACCCGTGTACCGCGCAAGCGGCCGCCGGAGCTGGTCGTCAAGCGCGGGAGCTCGAAATGAGTGAGCCGACGGCCGCCGGGAACATGCCGAAGCTGGAGTTCGCGTTCGAGCTCCGGTTACGTTTCACGCGCGTTCAGAACATTGCGGCGATGCCAAGTGGTGCAGGGCGGGGTGCCGTATATGTCGACAGCGGGGAGTTTCACGGTCCGCGGCTGCGCGGCAAAGCTGTGCCCAGCAGCGGCGGGGACTACGCTCTCTTTCGTCCCGATGGCGTTCTTGCGTTCGATGCCCGCTACATGCTTCAGGAGGACGACGGGACACTCATCCTTCTGAATAACAAAGGCTACCTCTGGGGCCGCAAACCGGACACGATGCAGCGCCTGCGGGACATGGCATTCGCGGGCGGCCCGACGGTCGAACCGGCCGAGTACTACCTGAGGGCGGCGCCGACCTTCGAGGTCGAGACCGGCCGCCACGACTGGCTCATGCGTCACGTCTTTGTCGGTATCGGCGAGCGCAAGGCCGACGGCAATCTCGTCCGCTATTACGCAGTGTTGTAAGAGACGATCCTATGCCGCAATCAACAGTATTGCCCCCCGGTGTCAGTGCCGCGGACTTCAAGAGCGCCCTGCGCGCGTTTGCGGACGCTGTGGGCGAACAGTGGGTGCTGGTCTCGGACGAGGATCGACATTCCTATCTGGACGCGTTCGCACCCGGGGATGCCGATGAGCACGCCTCCTCCGCAGCAATAGCGCCGAAGTCGACGGAAGAGGTGCAGGCCGTCGTCAAGATCGCCGCCCGCTACGGCATTCCGCTCTGGCCGATCTCCTCCGGGCGCAACCTGGCCTACGGCGGCTCCGCTCCGGTATTGCGTGGCAGCGTCGTGCTCGACCTGCGAAGAATGAATCGTGTGCTCGAGATCGACGAGCAGCTTGGCTGTGCGCTGGTCGAGCCGGGGGTTACCTTCTTCGCGCTGTTCGATGCGCTGCAGGCGGCTGGCGGCAAGCTGTGGATCTCGACTCCCGCTCCGGGGTGGGGCAGCGTCGTCGGTAACGCTCTGGAGCACGGCGTCGGCTACACACCGTACGGAGTGCACGCCGACACCATCTGCGGCATGGAAGTGGTGCTCGCCAACGGGGAGGTCGTCCGCACCGGCATGGGGGCCGTGCAGGGGAGCAAGGAATGGCAGGCCTTCAAGTACGGCTATGGGCCCGTCTGGGACCTCCTCTTCACCCAGTCCAACTTCGGCGTCGTCACGAAAATGGGGCTGTGGCTGATGCCTGAGCCGGAGGCGGTGGCGAACTACTCGATCAGCGTGCCCGACTACAAGGATCTGGCCGTAATGGTCGACACGTTACGACCGCTGCGGCTCAACGACACGATCAACGCCGACTACACCATCCAGAATCCGTTCCGCTCCGTGATGGACGAGTTGTCGATGCAGGGTAGGACCCGCCAGACCCTCTACACAGGAGCCGGGAGCATGCCCCTGGACTTCATCACCCGTGAGCTGCAGGCGCGCGGCCGCGGCATGTGGAACGTCGGTTTCAATCTCTTCGACTCCGACAAAGGTTTGGATCTGCGCGAGGCCGCCATCCGCGCAGCGTTCGCCGCCGTCCCGGGTGCGAACGTGCAGACACACCGCTGGCACCGCGGCCAGCCGATGGAGGCCTGGATGCGAGTCACTCCAGCGCTCGCGCCGCTCGCCGGCGTCGACTGGTATGGAGGGCCCGGGGGGCACATCAACTTCGCGCCCGTCATCGCGCCTGTCGGCGAGCGCGTGACGCAGCTCTACGAGGCCATCTACAAACGCTTCATCGAGTATGGAATCGACTACTACTGCGGGCTGCTCAACATCGGACCGCGCGCCCTGGTAGTCAACGCGGTCACGTTCTTCAATCGCGATAACGCCGAAATGACGCGCAAGGGTCGCGAGTTGTATCGCGTGCTCGCCAAGGACGGCGCTGCCATGGGTTACGGTGATTACCGGGCGCACATCTCGTTCATGGACGACATCGCCGAGATGTACGGATTCAACAGCCATTCCCTGCGCAGGCTCAACGAGCGCGTCAAGGATGCGTTGGACCCGAAAGGCATCCTGGCACCCGGCAAGCAGGGGATCTGGCCTGCGGGGCTGCGCGGCACGCATGGCAAGGGGTCTCCGACATGAAGCGCGCCGCGCTCCTGATGGTGATCCTGTGCGTCTGCGGCAGCGCCGGCGCAGCCGATCAGCTCACCCCCCTGCAGGCGAAAGGCAAGCAGGCCTATGACCATATATGCATCTACTGCCACGCCCCGGGAGTGTGGGGGACAAATCGTCTCGCCCGGCGCATGGACAAGGAGCACGCCGTGCTGGAGAACCGCACCGACCTGACTGCAGCCGGTATCCGCGCGGTCATCAGGATGGGAATCGGGAGCATGCCCCCGCTGCGGCGCACCGAGCTTTCCGATGCCGACGTGGATGCGATTGCCGCCTATCTCACCCGACGAGGTCCTTGAGAGATGATCACCAAACGGGGATTTCTACGAGGCGCTTCCGCTGCCGCTGTTGCTGCGGCCGCACCGGGAGGAAGCTGGGCGGCACCCGCCACAGGCGCAAGCGGGGATGAAGTTGGACTGCGGCAAGCACCGACGCGCCCCTTGTTCGATGTCGTCGTATTCAACGATCACTACGCGGATGCCCGTGCGTTCGCGCAGGCACTGGGTGAGCGGGGCGCCCCGACGATCGCGATGTCAGGCGACGCTGGCACCCTCTGGCATCGGACTCTCGCAAGAAATCTGATGGGCGAACGCAGACGGCTTGCAGGCATCGGTACTTCGATGGACCTTCTGATCCTGGAGTCCCTCGGACGTGAGGTGGGACTGAGAATGAGCTGCGTAGTCCAACACGATAGTCGTGGCTCCAGGAGTGTGACCCACGTGATCCCCGCAAAGTACACGTACGCAGACCCCGCCACGCTCACCCATGAGCTCGGCAGCCCGGATTGGCCAGTAAGGGTGGCCTCGTTGCTTGCGGACGTAGCGCTGCGCGGGCCGGTGCCCGGGTGCGTAGGGAACGCGGCGGACTTGCGGATCGTCACGACGGCAGAGCGCTCTGAGGATCATCCGGGAGTGCTCTTCTCGTGGATCCAGGAGCACTCGTGAGCATTGTCGTCACCGGCGCCTCAGGCGCATTCGGCAGGATGGTGACGGAGGCGTTGCTGCAGAAGCTCCCGCCATCCGAGCTGATACTGATCACACGCACCCCTGCTGCGCTGGCAGCCTGCAGCGCGCGCGGGGTCCGGGTGCGCTACGCAGATTTCGATCGCGCGGACTCGTTGGCCGCTGCACTCGCCGGCGGCGAGAAGATGCTGCTCATCAGTACGCTGGATGTGGGTGAGCGGCGTCGTCGGCAACACCAGACTGCGATAGCCGCAGCGGTCGCAGCCGGCGTGCGGCACATCGTGTACACATCGAGTGTTGGCATTCACCCGCGCAGCCCTGCATTCGTGGTCTCCGACCACCTTGCGACGGAGGACATGCTGCGCAGCACGGGCCTCGATTTCACCGTTCTGCGTGACAGCCAGTATGCCGAAGTGCTGGCAACCATGATGGCGCCGATGGCCGTCGCGAGCGGACAGTGGGTGACGAGCGCACCCGACGGTCACATGGCCTTCGTCTCCAAACGCGACTGCGTCGAGTCGGCGGCCGCCGTGCTCACCACACCGGGGCATGAGAATGCGATCTACGAGATCACCGGCCCCGAGCTGCTGACGTTCCGCGACGCCGCGCGGATTGCAGGGGAAGTGACCGGCAGGAGGGTCGAGTGCGTCGCCGTCAGTCACGAGGAGATGCAGGCGAGGTTCGATGCGGCGGGGATCCCGCGCCGCTTCGTCGAGGGCATGGCGCCTGCAAACACCGGACCCTGGGGTAGTGAGGAAATGATGTCCTACGAGCGCGCCATCCGGGAGGGGTACTTCGCTGTGTGCTCACGACACGTGCAGCTCATCACGGGCAGGCCGGCCGCCTCGCTGCGAGAGGTCTACATTGCCAACCGCGACGCGCTGATCGGGAGAGCCGCATGAACGCGCAGGTCGCGCAACACGACCCTACCGCCCTGAAGAGCAGCCTGCGCGGGCGCCCGCAACAGCTGCTGATTGGCGGCCAATGGCGCGCCGCCGTCGACGGCAAGACCCTGGAGGTGCTGGATCCTGCCACCGGAGAGGTGTTCGCGCAGGCCGCCGCCGGCGCGGCGGCCGACATCGATCTGGCAGTCAAGGCCGCACGCAAGGCCTTCGAGGAGGGACCCTGGCGTTCCACACCTCCCAACGAGAGGGCCCGCCTGCTGTGGAAACTCTCAGACGCGA
This sequence comes from uncultured Steroidobacteraceae bacterium, assembly GCA_964563075.1. Classification (GTDB taxonomy): domain Bacteria; phylum Pseudomonadota; class Gammaproteobacteria; order Steroidobacterales; family Steroidobacteraceae; genus 13-2-20CM-66-19. The sequence continues at coordinate 5,276 of CAZLYG010000294.1, forward strand.
TTGAAGCGAATGCCGATGAGCTGGCGTTGCTGGAGACGCTCGACAACGGCATGCCCCTGTGGCTCGCACAGATGTGGAATGTGCCCAAGGCGGTCGACTGTCTGCGCTACTACGCGGGGTGGCCGACGCGCTTGACGGGGGAAACATTGCCGGTGTCGAGCCCCGGTGAGTATCACACCTACACACGGCCCGAGCCGGTGGGGGTCGTAGGCCAGATCGTGGCCTGGAACATGCCTTTCGGCATGGCCGTGGGGAAGATAGCGCCTGCGCTTGCCGCTGGATGCACCGTCGTCCTGAAGCCCGCGGAGCAGACACCCCTGTCGGCCATTCGCCTCGGCCAGCTCATCCAGGAAGTCGGGTTCCCCGCGGGCGTCGTCAACATTGTGACCGGCACCGGTGAGTCTGCCGGGAGGCCGCTCGTCGAGCACCCAGAGGTGGACAAGATCGCTTTCACCGGCTCGACCCGTGTCGGGAAGTCGATTCTGGCGGCGGCCGGCTCCAACCTGAAGCGAGTGACACTGGAGCTCGGTGGCAAGTCGCCCGTCATCATCTTTCCCGATGCGGATCTCGAAGCGGCCACGGCTGCCGCCGCGAACGGCATTTTCATCAACACCGGGCAGATCTGCGCAGCCGGCTCGCGGCTGTTCATCCACGAGCGCATCTACGACCGTGTCATGGAAGGCGTAGTGGCGCAGGCCAGGAATCTGCGGATCGGCCCCGGGGTCGAGCAGGGCACCTTCATGGGCCCCGTCGTATCGGCGCAGCAGCTCGAGCGCGTCAGGGGCTACATCCGCGCCGGCGAGCAGCAGGGTGCACAGGTCATCTCCGGCGAGCAGAGCTTGCCGGGCAAAGGCTTTTTCGTCCGTCCTGCCGTGTTGAGCGGCGTCCGGCCGGAAATGTCCGTCATGCGCGATGAAATCTTCGGCCCGGTGGTCTGCGCCGTGCGCTTCGACGATGAGGAGCTCGACAGGATTGCGCGGGTGGCGAATGACACCTCGTATGGCCTGTCCGCCTACATCTGGACTCGCGATGTCGGCATCGCGCACAAGCTGGCTGCCCGCATCCGGGCGGGGAGCATCTCGGTCAATGGCGGCGCCGGGATGGACTTCACGATGCCTTTCGGCGGCTTCAAGCAGTCGGGAATAGGCCGGGAGCACGGCCGCGAAGGCATGGAGGCCTACACCGAGACCAAAACGGTGTCGATCACGTTGTGAGCGCAGTGATGGGGCTCCTTTACCCCGTGCGGTGTGCGCCGTGAACGCGCAATCAGACGCCCTCGAGCAGAAGACGCGCCAGCTGACCGAGGGTGAGCTCCTGCGGCCGCTGCTGCGGCTCGCAACCCCGGTCATCCTCTCGATCACTCTGCAAACGCTCTATCAACTGGTCAACGCCTTCTGGCTGGGGCGCCTCGGGGCTGTGCCGGTCGCAGTAGTGTCGGTGACTACACCGCTGACCGTGCTCTTGCTGATGATCGGCAACGGGCTCTCGATCGCCGGAGCGATCCTGGTTGCGCAGTTCAGCGGTGCGCGTAATC
>CAZLYG010000295.1:0-6795 GCA_964563075.1 uncultured Steroidobacteraceae bacterium
TCGCCGGTTGCGCCGTCATCATCAGCCACGATCGCTGGTTCCTCGACCGCATCGCCACCCACATCCTCGCCTTCGAAGGCGACTCGCAGGTGGTGTGGTTCGAGGGTAACCATCAGGAGTATGTCGAGGACTACAAGCGTCGTAAGGGCGATGAGGCCAGCCAACCCCACCGCATCCGGTACAAGCCTCTCACGCGATGAGCCACCCGCCCCGTCAGCGGCCGCGCAGCGGGTCGTGAGCACACCCGGGCAGGAGAAAGAGCGCAGCGTAGCTCGCTGGGTCGGGCCGCTCGCGGCTCTGCTCGTATTCACGGCTGTCGTCTATGTCCTGCACCGGGAGCTGGCGCAGCTGCACGTGCGCACCGTGTTCTCGCAGCTGCATGCCATCCCGCGGCGGAGCATCCTCATTGCGCTCGCGTGCACGGCGGTCAGCTACTGCCTGCTGAGCTTCTACGACCTGCTGGCACTGCGCTACCTGCGCAAATCGATCGCTTACGGCCGCATCCTGTTCACCTCCTTCATCGCCTACTCGTTCGGGCACACACTCGGCTTCGCGGCCTTCACGGGTGCGGCGATCCGCTTCCGCCTGTACGCCAGCGAAGGCATTACGGCGATCGACGTTGCGACGATCTCAGCCTTCTCGAGCCTGTCGATCGGGATCGGCCTGGCCGCGATCGCCGGGGTCGCTTTCCTGATCGGCCCCACGCACACGATTGCCGTGTTGCATCTGCACCGCGGCCTGTCCCTGGCCGTCGGCATCACCCTGCTGACCGCCATCGCGGCTTATGCCGCCTGGTGCTCGTTTGCCAGAACCGATCTGGAGATCCGCGGGTGGTCGCTGCGCGCGCCCGGGCCGTTGATCGGACTTACGCAGATCTGCGTTGCCGTTATCGACCTGGGAATGTCGGCGGCCGTGCTGTGGGTCGTCCTGCCTGCCGAAGCCAACATCAGCCTGATCGCCTTCCTTGGCGCATATGCAGCCGCGGTCATTGCCGGTATCGTCAGCCACGTTCCAGGCGGCATCGGCATCTTCGAGGCGGTCGTCCTCGCTACCCTTCCGGACGTGCCGCGCGAGTCGCTGGCAGCGGCCCTGCTCGCCTATCGTGCCATCTACTATCTGGTGCCCCTGCTCTTCGGCGCCGTGTTGTTCGGTATCCAGGAACTGTCGGCGCAATGGCTGAGATTCGCGCGTGCCCACGAGTTGGCGACGATCTACATCGCACCTGTGGTGCCGCAGGTCGCGGGCTCGCTCACTTTCCTCGCCGGTGCGGTGCTGCTGCTCTCGGGCACCACCCCGGGGGTGGAGACGCGGCTTGCGATCCTGGATCGCTTCCTGCCGCTGGCGGTGTTGGAAGTCTCCCATCTGGCCGGCAGCCTGATCGGGCTGGGCCTGCTGGTCCTCGCGCGTGCCCTCTTCAGACGTGTCGCCGCCGCCTACCACATCAGCTTCTGGCTGCTGGTCGCCGGCATCGTCGCGTCCATCCTGAAGGGACTGGATTTCGAGGAGGCGGGCATTCTGGTCCTGGTGCTCGCCGTGCTGACCTTCGGCAGGCGTGCATTCCATCGGCCAACCGCGATTCTGTCCGAGCGCTTCTCGCCCGTTTGGGTGGTGAGCATCATCGGAGTGATCGCCGGCGCTGTATGGATCGGGTTCGTCGCCTACAGGCACGTGGAATACTCCAACGAGCTGTGGTGGACATTCGCGCTGGATGCAAACGCACCGCGCATGCTGCGCGCTTCGCTCGCCGTGATCGTGCTCGCCGCGGCCTACATTCTTCTGAATCTCCTGCGGCCCGCCCGACCCGAGCCCGCGGTGCCGGGCCCGGAGGATCTGGAAAGAGTGCGCGCCATCATCGCGGAATCCGACCTGACCATTGCGAATGCGGCACTGACGGGCGACAAGCGCCTGTTGTTCAGCGACACGCAGGACGCCTTCGTGATGTATCAGATCGCCGGCCGCAGCTGGATTGCGCTGGGCGATCCGATAGGGCCGCGTGCCCGGGCGGAAGAGCTGGTCTGGAGATTTCGCGAGCTCTCGGACCTGCACGCCGGCCAGATCGTGTTCTATCAGGCCAGCGGGGAGCGCCTGCCACTGTATGTCGATCTGGGGCTGGCAGCGCTGAAGATCGGTGAGGAGGCTCGTGTGGACCTGCGCGAGTTCTCTCTCGAAGGCGGACCGCGGGCCGATCTCCGCCAGGCGCATCGCCGGGCTCAGCGTGACGGCGCCACTTTCGAGGTGATCGATCCCGAGCAGGTCAACGCGTTGATGCCCACTCTGCAGCGCATCTCAGAATCCTGGCTGTCCAGCAAATCCACCGGCGAAAAACGCTTCTCTGTCGGAGCGTTCTCGCCCGAGTACCTGTGCAACTTCCCTGTGGCCGTGGTGCGTGCGGACAACGAGCCTGCTGCGTTTGCCAACCTCTGGCTCTCAGGAACTCGTGACGAGTTGTCCGTGGACCTGATGCGCTTCGGACCCGATGCGCCGCGAGGCGCGATGGATTACCTCTTCATCGAGCTGATGCTGTGGGGCCGCGCGCAGGGATATCGCTGGTTCAACCTCGGCATGGCGCCGCTGTCCGGCCTGGAGCGCCATCCTCTAGCGCCCGCCTGGCATCGTGTCGGCAACTTCGTGTTCCGCCATGGCGAGCACTTCTACAACTTCGAGGGATTGCGCCGCTACAAGATGAAGTTCGCCCCGGCGTGGGAGGCGAAGTATCTGGTGGCGCGCGGCGGAATCGCCCTGCCCCGCGTTCTGGTCGATGTATCCGTGCTGATCGCCGGTGGAGTGAAGGAGTTGTTCGCACGATGAGGCCGCTCGTCATTGCGCTGTTGGCGTGCCTGCCGCTGGCGGTCACGGCAGCGGCCGCCATTGCGGCGCCCGCTGACGCGTCCGACCCCGTCGCTCGCATGATGCCCGCGGGACGCTTTGGCACTGTAGCCGTCTACCGCCCTGTCGGCGTACCCAAGAGTGTCGCCATCTTCATTTCGGGCGACGGAGGCTGGACGCTCGGTGTCACTCGCATGGCGCGTGCGTTGCAGGACATCGGTGCCGTCGTCATCGGTGTGGATATCCGGCGCTACCTGGAATCGTTGCGCGCTGCAGCGCAGAAGCCCGATGCCCCCTGCACTTCCCTGGCCGCGGACTTCGAGACCCTGAGTCATCGCATCCAGAAGAACCTCGGGCTCGCCGAGTACCGCGTGCCGGTGCTGATCGGCTACTCCTCGGGTGCGACCGTCGCGTATGCCACCCTGGTGCAGTCGCCACCGGGGACGTTCGAAGGGGCTATCAGCCTGGGGTTCTGCTCGGACCAGGATTTCGGCGGTGCCACCCTGTGCTCCGGCACGGGGCTGCACTACTCGCCCGGGCAGAAAGGCGAGATCGTCATCCAACCGTTGGCAAGCCTGGCACAGCCCTGGTTGGCGCTGCAGGGACAGAAAGACCAGGTCTGCAGCGCTGCGGAGGTGGATGCCTTCGCTGCGCGCAGCGGCGATTCACAAGTGGTGAAACTGGCAAGCGTCGGGCACGGGTTCTCCGTCGAGCGCAACTGGATGCCGCAGTTCCTGGAATCGTACGACAGCATCGTGGCCCGGCAGGAAGCCCGCCGCACGGCACGTCCGGCAGATATCAGCGACCTGCCGGTCAACGAAGTCCGCGATCCCGGCGACACGGGCAACACGTTCGCCGTGCTGCTGACCGGCGATGGCGGGTGGGCCGGCCTGGATCAGGAGCTCGCCGAGCACCTCGCGCAGGACGGCGTGCCGACCGTCGGCCTGAACTCCCTGAAGTACTTCTGGACGGAGCGCGCGCCGCAGCAGGCGGCAAACGATCTCGCCCGCGTGATCCGCCATTATCTGGCCGCCTGGAACAAAGACCGGGTACTGCTCGTTGGCTACTCTTTCGGTGCGGACGCGCTGCCATTCATCGTCAATCGCCTGCCCGCGGAGCTGAAGGAGCTGGTGGCGAGCGTCACCCTGCTCGGCATCTCCGCCAACGCCTCGTTCGAGATCCATGTCGCCGGCTGGATCGGCGCGGACGCCGACGGACCGGCGACGCGCCCGGAGCTCACCGCGCTGCTGACGAGCGGCCGTTTCAACGGCGCACTCAACACGAAGGGCGCACGCGTGCTGTGCTTGTACGGAGAGGGTGACAAGGACACTATCTGCCCCGACCTGGCGAACGGGGTGACGCGACTGCCCATCGGCAAAGGCCATCATTTCAGCGGCGAATACGCTACTATTGCCGAGAAGATACTGGCCTTCGCCCGAACACCGCCGGCGACCTAGCGGCCCGATAAGACATAATAACTACAACCATGTCAGTGAGCATCGACTCATCATCCGGCTATCGCCAAACCCTGACACATGGGGTGATGGAGGTGGGCGAGGCACTGCGGATCGACCCGGGCTATCGCCAAGCCCCGGCACACGTCGTGAGGCGCTGATCGTGGCAGTGCAGATCGACGCGGCCGGGCATCTGATACACGATCAGGGAGATAACCTCGTCGTCACCTGCCCGCACTGTCAGGCGGTTGCCCATATCACGCCGACCGGTGTGCCGCGCTTCGCCGACCTGCAGGCGCACAAACCCAAGCAGGTCGGCATCGTCTACCTGTGCGATGCCTGCCATGCGCCCATCTTCCTGCGCTTCCTGGTGCGTATCTACGGCAGCACCCGGATCGAGCTGTCCTCGCAGTTCACCGAAGTGGAGCGGGCGCGCGAGAAGTTTGCCTTCACCTACGTCCCCGAACAGGTGGAGCTGATGTTCAAGGAGGCACTGGTGTGCTTCAGCGCCGGCGCCTTCAACGCGTTCACCTCCATGTGTCGCCGCACCGCGCAAGCGGCGTTCGCCGAGCTCGGCGCTGCGGGGAAGCTGCGGCTGTTCGACGAGTTGAACCACCTGCGCCAGCTCGCCGAGCTCACTCCCGATACATTCCTGAAGCTCAAGAGCATCCTGTTCGGTTCCGAGACCGATCCCAAACCGGACCTGCCGCTGCTGGACAGCTACGAGGCGGGCATCGTGCTGGAGGTCGTCAAGGATCTGCTGTACGAGGCTTTCGTTCGCAAGGGCAAGCTGCAACAGGCGATGTCCGTGCGGCGCTACTTCCTCGATGAGTCGGCAACGAACATCGAGGCGCTCGTCAGCGGCTCCAGCGACTGAGACTGAAGTCCCGGACCGGCGCTGCCACCCTCAAGCCCTGTCTTGCGCCGCCGATACTCCGGATGAGTGTCAGTGTTTGTGCGTGGCGCCGCAACGTGCCGTGGCGCGCGGGCCGAGTGCTCAAGTTGACATGCGCCGCGCCGCTAACACTGGCGGGAGATGTCAAACATGTCAGCCCTGGCCTCGCATCGCACATCCTGCTCCATCGTGCTGCTGAACGGCGCGCTGGAGCGCATTGCGCAGGCCCGGCACAGCATGGAATGCGCTGAGCTGGCGGAGCAGAGCCGGTTGCTGCACACCGCTGCTTCGCTCATCGACGCGCTGCGCGGCGGCCTGGACCTGGGCAGAGGCGGCCCGTTGGCAGCCAACTTCGATGACCTGTACGACTACCTCGCACGCCGGCTCGCCGCGGCCAACCGGCAGAACGACCCCCGGATCCTCGATGAGGCGGCGGACCTGTTGCAGGAAGTCCGCAGCGCCTGGGCAGTCTTTGCGCCGTACGTCGCGGGCAGCCCTGCCCGGCGCCTGATATAAGGGATGGGCACCATGGAGGCTCGCATGTTCGATGGCGCCGACACAGTCGTCCTCTACGAAGAGCTGGCGTTCCAGACGGTACTGCCCGTGCAGTGGCGCGCGACGCCGAACCCCAACGGAGATGTCGCTGCCGCCTTCGCCGATCGCAACGTCCGCCTGCTGCAGGCGTGGGATGCGATGGAGGAGCACGGCCCCACGGAAAAGGCCACCGAGGACAACGCCCCCTTCGCCGCCGACCTGATGCGACTGGAGCTGAAGATCAACCTGCTGCTGGACCTGGTGGGGCAGATCTTTGCCGCCAACCGGCCGCGCCCGGCCGCCGTGCCGGTGCGCTTCAATGCGCTCGGGGTCGTCTGGCGCAACGCCTCCGGCGCCCTGCCGGAAGCCGGCGCACAGGGAGTCGCCGAGATCTATCTGCACGATGCGTTGGCCGAGCCCCTGCGGCTGCCGGGGCGAGTCACGAACGTGACTCCCGACGGGCACATCAAGGTTCGCTTCCTGCCGCTCGGAGAGGCCGTCGCCGATCTGATCGAGAAGCTGGCGTTTCGGCGCCACCGCCGTCAAATCGCCGGCGCACGTAACCCGCGCCGTACTTAACAATGCGTGTTTTTCCGCACGGGGATGCACTTAACGCGTGCGCCTCGTGACGGCCATCACGCTGCTTATGTCGCGAAAGCGGCACAAGTCTGAGGTACTTCACAGCACGCCCAGCTCAGGGTCCGCACCATAGCGCCCGCACGCAGAATTACAAAGCGGAAGGCCTAGATGGCGGTGGCGGAATATATTTCGAGTCTCGTGTCGTCGGAAACCTCCGGGGGCGGCGCACGGGGCGAGGTGCTCAGCACGCTCGAGGCGGACGGGCGGCGGGCGCGCCTGCCTACCGGCGCCTCGATCCCGATCCGCGATGTCATCGCACTCATCCGCCAGGTAGCCGCCCATGATTCGACCGTCCTCGTGCTCGGAGAATCCGGCACAGGGAAGGAAGTCGCCGCGCGCGCCATCCATGATCTGAGCCCGCGCCGCAACCGGCCATTCGTGGCCGTGAACTGCGGTGCAATTCCCGCCGACCTGCTCGAATCCGAGCTGTTCGGGCACGAAAAAGGC
>CAZLYG010000296.1:0-6785 GCA_964563075.1 uncultured Steroidobacteraceae bacterium
AAGGCGGACACCATCTTTTTGGCTGTGCGTTTCGAGTCGCACCGGGATGTCGCGAAGGCGCTGCCTAGCTGGGAGGGAAAGACCCTCATCGATGTGACCAATGCCTATGGCGTGCCCCGTGAGGAACTGGGAGGAAAGCCTTCTTCCAGATACCTCGCGCAGGCATTCTCAGGCGGAAGGCTGGTCAAGGGCTTCAATCATGTGGCCGCCGCGGTCCTTGGCCAAGACCCCGCAGTTCACGGTGGCAGGAGAGTCCTGTTCCTGGCGAGCGACGATGAGCGCGCAGCAGCGCAGATCAGTGCGCTTGCAGAAACTCTTGGCTTCGCGCCGATCAAACTTGGTGGGCTTTCGGAAGGTGGGCTGCTGGTCCAGGCGCGTGGAAACAGCTGGGGCCAACTGATCTTTGAGGACTTGGTCAAGTTCGACAGATGAATTTTCAATCGGTGTCGAATCGTGACCCCCTAAAGGAGAGGGTACTCATGTCGAACAACAGCGACCGAATCATTTTGGTGCTAGGCGCCACAGGTCAGCAGGGAGGCGCCGTGTACCGGCACCTGCAGAGCAAGGGATACAGGTTGCGCGCGCTGGTGCGCGATCCCAACGGGAACAGAGCACGTCGGCTGATGGGACATGGCGCGGAAGTGTATCAGGGAAGCCTCGATGATCCCGACAGCCTGATGCGCGCGATGAATGGTGCGTACGGCGTATTCTCCGTGCAGCCTTACACGGCCAATGAGGTCCAGCGGGGACTAGCGGTCGTTGATGCGGCGGAGCAGCGGGGCGTCGACCACTTGGTTTACAGTTCGATAGGCGCCGCGGAAGGAGACACAGGCATTCCCCACTTCGAAACCAAAGGCAAAGTGGAAGACCATCTGCGCTCAAGCGGCCTGAGATACACAATTCTGCGGCCTGTTTTCTTCATGGAGAACTGGTTGAGGAATTTCGGCTACTGGGGCGAGCCGATCCGGAACGGGCAGGTCGAGCAGCCGTTAAGCCCGACGACAAACTTGCAGATGATAGCGGTGGATGACATCGGCGCGTTTGCAGCCCTTGCGTTTGGCGATCCCGACAAATGGAAGGACAGGACATTTCCGCTAGCGGGCGATGAACTGTCGATGCAGCAGATCGCTGACGCATTCAGCGGCGTGACTTCACAGGATGTGAAGTACGTCCAGGTTTCCTGGGATCAGTTCGAGAAGAAAATGGGTCATGAAGTGACAGTGATGTACCGCTGGTTCGGCGAAGCAGGGTTTCACTACGACGTTGAACAGGTGCGGCACGAATATCCGCAGACCCACACCTTCAATCGATGGCTGGAGATGTATTGGAACACGAGTGCCGGTGACAGGGTAAAGCGATGATCGCAATAGGCGAACACCCGAACCGGCTACTTCCGGTTCGGCACCGCCACCAGCATGCCGGTAAAGTTTCCGGGCCTGGCGTGTGCCATGTACACGATGCCGTTCTTGGTGACGACTCCGTTGCGCTCGCCCTCGTGTGTCGGAACGACTGCAACGACACTGAGCTTGCCGGCGCCATCAACGCGGGCCACCGAAAGCTGCGCGTCTTTGGCCGCTCCCACGTACAACATGTGCGTGGCCGGGGAATAGTTGAGATCGTCGACACCGTCGCCGGTGTTGATGGACGACAACTGCTGCCCATTCCGGCCGGCACTCAGAACCTCTGCCCGCGTGCTGCACGCCACGAAGAGATAGCCTCCGTTCTGATCAATCTGCAGCCCATGCGGACCGTCCGGCCCACATGAGGCCTGCCACCTCGCCACCGTCTTGCGTGTCTTCAGGTCGATCGCGGTGGTGAGATCCTTGTCCTCGTAATTCATGTAGAAGCGACCGCGCTTTGTATCCACAGCATACCCTTCGGGCCGGCCGTCAAAGGTCAGCTTCGCTTTCTGCTGCAAAGTATGGCTGTCCAGAATGCGGACCGAGTCATCCCCTGGCGACGTAACCCAGACTTCATGGGTGGGCGCAACGTAGACGACGCCGTCGGGGGTAGAGTCGATGTGGCCACAGTTCTTGCGCGCGAGCGTTTTTTCGTCGATGGCACAAATGCTGCGGTCGGCGCGGTCGCCGATGTAGACGACGCCATCGCCGACAGATACGCCGCTTGGGCCCTGCACGCCTTTGCGGCCCCGCAGCTCAATCTCCTTTGTGGCAAAACCCACAATCTCGTGGACGTTCTCGTTGCCGGTGTCGATCACAAAGACTGAGCCGATGTTGATGGCGGGAACCCAGACATATCCGGTCTTGGGATCGTAGGTGATGTAGTCCATGGTGACGTTCTCCTGGCCGTGCGAGGCCAGGGCCAGGGTGTGCGTCGTATACGTCAGGTGTTGCTGGGCGACAGCGTGCGATCCGAGCCCGAGTGTGCTCAAGGCCACGGCGAGCAAAAGCAGGAGCTTCGTCCGCTTTGATGCCGCCAGGTGGGCGCCGCCTTCGTGGTCTGCGCTGCTCAGCCGTGCTGACAGAGTCGTTTTTTTCGATTCCAAAATCGGCATGGCGGGGTCTCCTTACGAATCTGAAACGTCAACCGCTGCAGATTGCACCGGCCAAACGCCGCAAGGCGCTCGGTAGTGAAAGTCTACACGACCTTCTGCTCATACCTTGCGGCTCCGCCGCCGACTCGCGTCCTTGCTATTGTCTCGGGACGCGACGAACGCGCGCGCGTGGTCGATGAATGCGCGCAGCTTGGGTGAGACCTGCTTTCGATCCGGGAAGTAGAGGAACACGCCGAGGGTCGTCGGCGCGTACTTGCCCAGCACTTCGTCGAGCCGACCCGCCCTCACGTGTTCCATTGCAATAGGCTCTGGCACCTGGGCCAGCGCCGTGCCTGCCAAAGCCGCATCGAGCATGCTCGAATAATCGTGCACGATGAGAGGACCCGACACGACGAGATCGATCGGGCGGCCGCCGTCCTGAAGCCGCCAGGTCGCCAACGCCCCGGCGGAACGACGCAGACGAACGCAGGCATGCGAGGCGAGGTCGGCCGGAGCGCGCGGCCGCCCAGCTCGAGCCAGATAGTTCGGGCTGGCAACGACAATGAGGCGCAAAGCGGGCGTGAGGCGAACGGCGACCATATCCGACGCGATGAACTCACCGAGCCGAATGCCCGCATCGAAGCCATCCTTGGCCAGATCGACCATTTCCTCACTCGCTTCGATTTCAACCGAGACGTCGGGGTACGCCGCGCAAAATGGGGCGAGCAGCGGCCCCAGCAAGACCGGGACCACTGCGCGCGGAACGGCGAGACGAAGGAGACCTGACGGTTTCGCTGCGAGGTCGCTAGCAGCGCTGCTCGCGGCGATGATCTCCTGGAACGCAGGCCGTGCACGCTCGAGGAACCGCTGACCGGCTTCGGTCAATCCCACGCTGCGTGTGGTACGCGTGAACAAGGCGATGCCCATACGCGCTTCCAGAGCTCGCACCGCTTGGCTCACGGCGGACGGCGTTACGCCGAGATCCGTCGCCGCCGCACGAAAACCGCGGCGCTCTGCGACACGCAGGAACGCCTCAACCCCGTCGAGCGCGCCGCGCTGGATTGTATACCGCTGCTTCACAGCGCGTGCAGATTAAGAGGATTTATAGAACAACGCCAGCAGCGTAGCGTGCGAGCCGTTGTATGCGAAAGGAGCGTCACGTCATGACCCTTCCCAAGATTCTGGTTACCGGTGCGACCGGAAGAACCGGCGCGGCGGTGGTTACGGAACTACTCAAGGCCGAGTATCCGGTGCGCGCGCTGGTGCGCCGCGAGGATGCGCGAGCTGCCGCGCTGCGTGCGCGCGGCGTTGAGATCGCCGTGGCCGACATGGTCGACGCCGAACGCGTCGCGGCCGCATTACGCGGCGTGCAACGCGCATATTGGTTGCCGCCGTACGCTCCCGACATGCTGGCCGGCGCAGCGGCCTTCGCGATCGCCGCGCGCGAGGCGCGGCTCGAAGCGATCGTGAGTCTCAGCCAATGGCTTGCGAGCCCCACGCACCCCGCATTTCTGACACGGCAGCATTGGCTCGCCGATCACATTTTCGCCACCTTGCCGAACATCGCGCTCACGATTGTGAATCCAGGGTTCTTCGCCGACTCCCCGTATCTCGCAACTATCGGCATGGCCGCGCATCTCGGCACAATGCCGTGGCTGTACGGCGAGAGCCTGACCGCACCTCCGTCGGTTGCCGATATCGCTCGCGTGGTGGCGGCCGCGTTGATGGACCCTCAGAGGCACGCCGGCCGCACGTATCGTCCAACTGGACCCGCTCTGCTTTCCGGGGATGATATGGCCGCCATACTCTCGCGCGTTTTCGGCCGCACAGTGCGATCCGTGCCGACGCCGCTGTCGGTGTTCCTGAAAGCGGCGTATCTCGACGGAAGTCCGGTGGCTCTGCTGAGCAGCATGGAGCATTACATCGAAGAACATCGGCGCGGCGCATTCGCGATCGGCGCGCCCAATGACGATGTCGCGCGCGTCACCGGGCAACGGGCCGAGTCGTTCGAAACCGTCGCACGCAGACTTGCGGCGCTGCCTGCGAACCGCCGCAGCGCTTCGCGCACGGTGCGTGAGTTCGCCCGTTTCCTGACCATCCCGTTTGCTCGCGTGCCGAACACGCGCCGCTATCTGCGCGGTCTGCACATCGCTCCGCCCGCGGCGCCGCAGTACGCGGGCGAATCCGCCGTGTGGCGTCGTGAGCACGGCATCGCGGACACCGAAACCGCAGCGACAACTGCCGCGGCGAGCTCGCCGTCCAAGCAGGTCGCGCTGAAATCACTCAAACCAGTTCACAGCGATCCTTAGAGGAGCCCTTTTGTGACCGACGACTCTCACGCACAAAATCAAGCTTCGGCCTCAACGACGACAGGTGTCTTTGTGCTGCTGAAAGCAAAGCCCGGCGTTACCCGCGAGCGGGTCATGGGTATCATGCCCGCCGAGATACGCGCAACGGTCCAGCTCTATCTCGAAGGGAAAATACGCGAATGGTACTCGCGCGAAGACGGCCGGGGGGCTGTCTTCCTGTTGAACACGAAAGACGTCGCAGAGGCGCGAGCTATCATGGAAGCCTTACCGCTGGCCAAGGAGGGGATGTTGGATGAGGAGTACATTGCGGTCGGCCCGCTGATGCCGCTGCGCCTGCTGCTGGGGAGCCCAGCGCCTGCTAGTCACAGTCAGTCAAAGTCCAATATATAGTCTGACGCCGCAGCGAGTGGGAAGTGGCTCGCATGAACCTACGGGTTGCCATCGCATTCTCGATTTGTTTGCTGGTGACCGTGGCGGCGAGCGCCGCCTCGGCCAATGACTGCCGTATCGGGTCGTATCGCCTGAAGGACGGCACAATGGTCGATATCTCCGCGTCGGAGGGCGACACGTTGCGCTGGCAGCGGTTCACCGGCGAGACGGGCAGGCTTCGTCCGCAGGCGAATGGGATATGGAGTAGCACGTATGGATGGACCGGCCGTCCTGACGGCAAAACAGTCTCGTTCTCCGACTGCGACCGAGGCGAGATCCTCTTCGGGCAGGAGCCGGGCAAGCGCATAGCCTTCGACGTGCACGATACGACCTTCGAGAGCCACGGCGTGAATCTGGTCGGCAGGCTGGTGCTGCCGGCCGGCACAGGAATATTGCCGGTGGTGGTGCTCGTGCACGGTGCCGAGCACGATTCCGCCCTGGACTCATATGACCTGCAGCGAATGTTTCCGGCGCAAGGCATCGGCGCGTTCGTCTATGACAAGCGCGGCACCGGCGCATCCGGGGGCACCTACACCCAGAATTTTGACGTTCTCGCCGACGATGCCGTCGCTGCGATGAAAGAAGCCAAGCGGCTCGCCGGCCCACGGCTGGGGCGCATCGGCTACCAGGGAGGCAGCGAAGGCGGATGGGTCGTGCCGCTCGCGATCAATCGCGCCCATGTCGATTTCGCGATCGTGAGCTTTGGCCTCGCGGTGACGGTGCTCGAGGAAGATCAGGAAGGCGTCGCCCTCGACATGTTTTTCCACCATCACTCCGCGTCAGATACCGCCAAGGCGTTGGCACTCGCACGCGCGGGCGAGCGGGTGGTCGAAAGCGGCGGCGCGGAAGGCTATGAAACCTTTGACGCCCTGCGCCGACGGTACGAGTCCGAGCCCTGGTACAAGGATGTGCATGGTGACTTTGTGTTCTTCATCCTGCCGCTCAATCGGAAACAGATCGTCGACGCGATAACACAGTTCGGTTTCCGAACGACGCCGTTCCGCTATGAGCCCATGCCCACCTTGCGCGCCTCCACTACACCGCAGCTCTGGGTACTCGGCGGCGATGATCTCGAAGCGCCCAGCGCTGAAACGGCGAGGCGCATCAAGTCACTGATCGCTGCCGGGAAGGACTACACACTCGCCGTCTATCCCGGCGTTGAGCACGGCATGACGGAGTACGAGTTGAACGGGAAGGGTGAGCGCGTCTCAACGCGGTTTGCTCCGGGTTATTTCCGCATGATGGCCGATTTCATTTACAACGGTCGCATCGGTGAGCACTACGGAAACGCACGGATCGACATCCCTGCACGCGGCCGTCGATAGTTTGGGCGGGACTCTCCGCGAAGCGGACGGTCGAATCAACGAGACCGGCTTACGGGCGCATCGTCCGCAGCGGCCTGTCACGCCAACGGTATCTTCGAACAAGGTCGATGGAACGGGGCGAATCTGCTGCGCGCACCCTTTGGGCGGTTGGCCGAGCGTATCCTCAAGCTGATGCTTCGATAGCCGGTACAGTGCAGCGCGGTAACAGTTGGGCCCTCAGGTGGTAAC
>CAZLYG010000297.1:0-6752 GCA_964563075.1 uncultured Steroidobacteraceae bacterium
GCTGGGCGCCGCTGTATTCGATCACATCCTCAAGCTACCGACCCGATACTACGAGACGCGGCCCACCGGCGTGATCACCGCCAGGCTCCGAGGCGTGGAGAACATCCGGGAGTTCATCGCGAGCGCCGCGGTTACTCTGGTTCTGGACCTGCCTTTCCTTTTGATTTTCGTGGCCATCATGCTCGCGTACAACGTGACGTTGACGGTCATCGCGCTGGCGATCATCGCGTTGATCGTCACTCTCAGCCTGGTCGTCGCGCCCGTATTCCGCTCCCGGCTGAATGAGCAGTTCCTGCTCGGCGCACGCAACCAGGCGTTCGCAACCGAGTACATCGCTGGATTGGAGACGGTAAAGAGCCTCCAGATGGAGCCTCAGGTGAGGGCCCGCTATAACGACTACCTGGCGGAGTATCTGCGCTCGGGGTTCGATGTCCGGCAGATTGCAAACACCTATAACGTGCTGGCGAACGGACTGGATCAGGCGCTGAGCCTGATGATCCTCGTCGTCGGGGCGACGTTCGTCATGCGGGGGAGCGCATTCACCATCGGCATGCTGGTGGCGTTCCAGATGTTCGCCAGCCGGGTGTCGCAGCCATTGCTTCGACTTGTGGGGCTGTGGCAACAGTTTCAGCAGGCCAACCTTTCAGTCGCCCGGCTCGGCGACATCATGAACTTCCCCGCAGAGCCGTATTCGCTCGTTCCGGGACGCGTGCGCGGTGGACGTGGGCTGATTCAGATAGAAGAGGTCGGGTTTCGTTACGCCGAGCACCTTCCGCAGCTTCTGAGCGGGCTCACCCTGCGCATCGAGCCCGGGCGCATGGTGGCGCTCATGGGGCCTTCCGGGTGCGGCAAGAGCACACTGGCGAAGTTGCTGCAGGGAATGTATCGGCCGACCGAAGGGCGGATCCGTCTCGATGGCACCGACATCACCTACCTGGCCGCGAATGAACTCCGGTTGAATTTCGGGGTGGTTCCCCAGGAGACGGTGCTGTTCTCCGGCACGGTGTACGAGAATCTCATCTCCGCACATCCTCATGCGACCTTCGAGCAGGTCGTCAAGGCCTGCCAGCTCGCGGAAGTTCACGAGGTCATCGAGCGCTTGCCGAACGGCTATCAGTCGCAGCTGGGTGAGAGGGGCGTCGGGCTCTCTGGCGGCCAGAAGCAGCGCCTCGCGATCGCGCGTGCCCTGATCAAGCAGCCCAAGATCCTCATCTTCGATGAGGCCACGAGCAGCCTCGACGTGGCGACTGCCGAGCACTTCTGCGCCACGATCAATCAGTTGAAGGGCAGGGTGACGATGATCTTCATCACCCACGCGCTGCCCAAGAACCTGCAGATCGACGAGATCGTGCAGATGGGCATCGTGCGACCGCCGGTGCCGGAGGTCAGCCCCGCCGGGCTGGAAGTGGTGAGGCAGCCCTCATGAGCCGCATCCTGCTCACGTGGGAGTTAGGGCTGAATCTCGGGCATCTGACGCGGTTGCTCCCTGTGGCAGAGCGACTTAAGTCTGAGGGTCATGCCGTGCTGATCGCAGCGCGGGACGTTCAAGCTGCGGCGACCGTGCTGGGACCGGCCGGTATTCCGTTCGTTCAGGCTCCGCACTTGCCCAAGGGGATTCCGCTCGATCACCGCGCGAGCGGGTACGCGGACATTCTGCTGTCGCAGGGGTGGAGCGATCCTGCGGCACTGTGGGGATTGACGCACAGCTGGCTGTGCCTGCTGCGGATGTTCAGGCCGGATCGGGTGATTCTCGACTACTCGCCCACCGTGAGCCTGGCATTACGGATCGAGAAGATACCGGCGGTGCTCGTTGGCAACGGATTCGAGTTGCCACCCGCCACAGATCCGCTCCCGCCATTCCCCGGGTTCTCCTGGGCAACTGCCGCAAAGGCAGCGGAGGCGGAGACTCGCGCGTTGACCACTGCCCACGCTGTGCTGTCGCGGTTTGGAGGGGCTCCACTGACAGCATTGCGCGACCTCGTCGCGAACGCCGCGCGGCTGTTCGCAACCTTCCCGGAGCTCGACCACTACGGTGAGCGTGCCGACGCCCTGTACATCGGCCCGCTGCTGGGTCGCTTAAAGGCGGCGCCTCGCGTCGAGTGGCCGCCGGAGGGAGGCGCACCGAAGGTCTTCACGTGCCTGAGGCCGGATACGAGCAATGTGCAGGCCATCCTGTCTGCGCTCGGTGCGGTCGATGCACGAATCGTATGTGTCGCGAGCGGATTCACGCCGGCGCAGCTCCAGCCCTTCGCGAGGCGGAACATGCGGTTCTCCCTGGCCCCGGTCGACCTGGATCCGCTGCTGGATGCGGATCTGTGCATCACCTATGGCGCCGAGGGGACGATGATGAGATTTCTCATGGCCGGCGTGCCGCAGCTCATTTCGCCGTGGCACGTGGAGACCTACATGGCGGCGCGGGGGATCGAAGCCAGCGGACTCGGAGGGCGGTTTGCCGAGCGCTGCAGCCCTGAATCGGCGGCTGACCTCATTGCCAGTCACTGCAGCGACCGAGCGATGAGGGAGCGTGCGAAGGAGTTCTCGCGGCGATCATCCGATCGTCACACAGATGCGTGCACGGCTTGCGTATCGCATGGCCGGCCGAACACCTCGGGACCCACTGATGCCGGCAAACCAGGCTTCCGAACGAGAGACGAGGATGATGTTCCTTGGAGTCGATCTGGAGTACTCGATCCATGCGTGACATGAAGATTCCCAAGTCCGGCTGCATTGCTGTGCACGCCACAGACATGCGTTTGATAGCGCTAGTCTGCGTTGCGACGCTCTTGATGCCTAACGCAGCGCACGGGTTGGCGCAGGCGCCTGGACCCGCATCCTGCGCGGACACCCCTGCCACTCCCGCCCATCTGAGCAGTGCTGATATCGCCCCACCGACCTCGCCGGCGATGCTGCTCGAGAACTTCAAGCTCGCAGCGCAATCGCGCTGGTTCGAGAGAGACGACTTTTATGACGAAGGTATCCTGAAGTCATTTTTCGGAGTCGCCGAGATCAAGCGAACCGTGTTGAGCACGCCCGGCTTCAAAGGAACTCAGCAGCCACCCAGCACCATTGAGGACCTTCGCGCACACGGCAAGATGGCATTGCGCGCGACGACTCAGGGCTCGCCTCAAACCTTCGAGTACAACCTGATCCTGGGGAGAGCTCTGAGCGGTGAGTTACCCAATCATTTCTCGAGACAGCTGTGGTTGTACGTCGTTTCCTATGACGAGAGCAGGCGTCAGCGGATTGCCGGCAACTATGCGCTCTCCTACGCAGACGCCGAGGCTGTGTTCGGGCGCGGCGTGCGGATGCGACCCATTTCGGGTTCTGCACCGACGGATGGCGCGCCGCCCGCGCGCATCTACCTCTTCTATCAGTGCCAGAGGCCCGGCGGCACGACGAGCATCACGGGCAAACTCGGTCCGGGCGGGAGCATGAGCACTTTGGAGTTCTCCGTTACGAGTCACTAAGGCCTCTGCAGGTTGGCGACTCGGCAGACTTCGAAATGATCAGGGAGAAGGGATATGCCGAATCCGGTTGTGCCTCCGGTTCGCGTGTCTCTATATGGGAGTTGAGATAACAATGACAGATGCCGACATCGAATTTACCGGGACAACGGCAGGGAATTCGCGCGAGATTGTGGCGAGTGGTACGAAGGGCTCGATCTCGGGGCATGTGCGTGTGTCGCGCCTCGTAACTGTGCTGTCACTATTTGCAGTATGCGCCTGCATAGGGAGTACGACCGCCGAAGCCCAAACCACCGCACATTCGCAGTCTGGGCAAGGGAAGGCCGCGGAACATCAGACTCGCAAGAGTACGTTCTCTGTAATGAAGGGAAAGGGGACGCCGGTCTGCGACGATTACGCGAACCTATTGAATCGAACCCACTTCGAAGTGACATCGTTCTGCGGTCGACCGGACGACGACCCCGCGCATGGGTTCGCTCATTTGGAGCGCCGTTATCTGAGTGCCGACGAAATCTTTCTGCTGTTCAATCGCGTGGACGCGTTCATGAAGTTCAGTGACCAAGATCTGGCGGATCGGCCCCCTCGCCCGAGCCCTCAGCATCCCCATCGCGTCGTTTACCAGAAGGCCGTGACGAGCGTCGAGGAGGTCCGGCAGATTTTGTCGCTGAACTACTTGAAGGTTTGGACTTACAGCGTGCCCATCGATATTCAAAATAACGGAACGCCGATCCGAGTTCTCATGTGGCAAGGATACGGAGTGACGGACAAGGGTGCTCCATGCGGCGATTCACCCGCGAGCAAGCCGTGGAGCTTTCCCTACATGGAACAGCGCGCATTCGTTCTCACGGACGACGGAGCGGAGCTCGACGAGCGCCGCACGCGGGCGATCTTTGGCGCGCAGGCGGGGCTCGGGCCGTCGCAAAGAGGTGTGATCGATCTAATGGGCGCCGCTCCTGCACCCGGCGAGCGGCCATTCGCGCCGCTTGCAGACTCAGTGGGGATATTCGAGTACGCGGGCCGTTACTACATCCATACGGAGAATATTCCTGTCTCCAGCACTGCCGCGGCTCCGATTCGAATACTCCTGAACGAGCATTCGAAGACTCGCCTGATATGTGAGATTCGCTGAGCCGCTCGCCGCAATACGCAATCGCTCCAAGCACAAGGGAACGTCATGAGCACGATTACTCCAACGCCGCTTCCAGATGCGGTCACCAGCAACGACGAGATCGTCGCGATGTTGATAAAAGCGGAGGGCTTCCAAGGCGGCGTATATGCGGACAATGGGCATCCGGACATCGGCTACGGGGTGCAGTTGAATTCCACCAACATGCCGTGGGTTCTGCAGGCAATGAATGTGCCCCAGAATCTTGCGGCGGCTTGTGACGCCGCAATCGCCGCTGCGCCCAACAATGCGGCTGCTTGGCAAGCGGCACTTGATGCAGTGCTCGCGAACAACGGGATCGCTCAGACGTTTCACCTGACTCAGCCCCAGGCGCAACTGGCACTGCAGCTCATCGTGACCAATGTGACGATTCCGTCTTTGGACGCCCTTCTCAATGCCAACGGAATCAACTACCTGACGACACCGAACGGACATAACTCTCAGGAGTACATGGCGCTCCTGTCGTTGTTCTACAACGGTGGCACGAATACTGTCGGTCCGAGCTTGCTGGCAGACTTGGTAAACCAAAATCGCGCCGCGGCGTGGTATGAGATTCGCTACCAAACCGATGCCAATGACCCCAACGGCGCGATCGAGCGGCGGCGCTACTACGAGTCCAACGTATTCGGTCTCAGCACGACGGCAGATACTTACCAGGACGCGCTTCAGGACTATGAGGTCCTTACCCAGCACCGGCCTGTGATCCTCGGCAAGGAGGTTGCAAACGTCACGGTCACGATTAACGGGCAGCCTCAGAACTACACGTTCGGGGCGGACCCCGATGGAGCGCAGCCTGAAGTGGCGCCGGGCTCGGTGACTGATAGTCAGATTCACCGACGGGGTGGTCCACCAACCGCAATAACAGTTGAATTGACCGTGTAAAGTCCCGTGGGAGGCCTTCCGCACCGTCGCGGTAATCTCGGGCAAGGGTTTGCTGACACCATGCGTTGCCGACGTTGGCGCAAATCCGCAGCCATTCAGCGCGTTTGCTCCAGTCCCCGTTTCTTTGGTATGCGAGTACCAGTATATAAGCGGCATCGATGGGGTATTGGGCGAGGTGGTCCCTGCCCCTCTTCGCCATGTGATACCAACTGACTGCCTTGGAATGAGAACGGGGCAGGCCTTCGCCCGACTCGTAGCGCTCAACGACCTGGTACCGAGCGAACGTGTCGCCCTGTTGTGCCGCTCTCAGGAACCAAATCGCGGCCCGGCGCTGGTCCGGCAGTACGCCCCAGCCCGAGCTGTACATGCCTGCAAGGTCCGTTTCAGCTGACACGTAGCCGAGCCTCGCCAGCTCGCGCACGTGGCGCACTTCATCGGGTGTAGGCCGTGGTGGCGGTGTAACGTATGCGATGCCCCACGCTGTTGGGATCAGGGAGCATGCCAAGAGCACCCCGAGCGCGGCGTCGCGACTGGTCATACTGCTCATCGCCCTACTCCTTGGCGAGACACGGATACTTTAGCCGAAACTTGGCGCCGCCAGGCCACCACACACGTGGCGGGCCGCAGCCGGCATCTTCGGAGGATTCGGTAAGCGTCCGGTTTCACAATAATCCGTGTTCGCCTCCGGGATCGCGTTGCACGCGATGGGTCGAGTCCGGGCCTTGGGCGTCAATTTTCCCGCAAAAAATACAGACGCTACCGCTAGGACCTTACCCGCTCCAGCGATTGTCAGGGGGGCGCTTACTCTCGTGTGAGCACCTCACGCCTTTCCCCCAAACGAAGTAGCGTCTCCAAGTAATCCATATTCCCACCGCGACGGAGCGTGATCACGTAGGTTCTCTGATAGCCTGGGACGGCGCGCACAACGCCACAGGCGCCGATACTCTGAAGCCAGGCCGCCACCGTCTGCGGGACTGAATTGGTACTAAAGGTGAACCGCACGACCTGTCGCTGCCAGCGCCTTGTCGATGTTCGGCCGGTCTTAGTTATAGATTTGGTCATAGGGTTCGAACCAAGCCCGATCCGGAGTGCGATTATGCGCCCCAAGAGCGGACGGCCGCGAGCTTCCGGTTCGGGTCGAAAGTGAGCGGTGATGCCGCTGTGCAAAACGGAGGACGCGCACACTCAGCGATTCGCTGCACACAGGGATTCGAGAAGGAATGAATAAGCCCGCAGGTGCC
>CAZLYG010000298.1:0-6750 GCA_964563075.1 uncultured Steroidobacteraceae bacterium
GATCGGCACGATGAGGCCGGTTTCCTCGGCGACCGGGATGAGCTGAACCGGTGAGACGGCCCCGAGTGTGGGATTGTTCCATCTGAGCAGGGCTTCAACGCCTGTGATGCAGTCCGTATCGACCTGTACTTTTGCCTGGTACTGCAGCGACAACTCCTCTCTCTCGAGCGCGTGACGCAGATGCGTCTCGATCGCGAGGCGCCCGGACGTGCGCGCCTGCATCGCCGGAGAATAGAACTGATAGTTGTTCTTGCCCTGTTCCTTGGCTGCGTACATCGCCAGGTCCGCGTGGCGCACGACCTCCTGATCGTCCTGTCCGGCTTGCGGGTGCAGGCACACGCCGATGCTGGCGGTGACCCGGCATTCCTGATGATGAATCTCCACCGGCCGCATGGCGGTTGAGAGCAGCATCTTTGCCACGAATGCCGCCTGCGCGCGCCCGGATACCTCCGGCAGCAGCACGACAAACTCATCACCGCCAAAGCGGGCAACCACATCACTGCCGCGGACGCAGGCCCGAAACCGCGCTGCCATCTCGCGCAGGAGCACATCGCCGGCGTCGTGGCCCAACGAGTCGTTGATCGTTTTGAAGCGGTCGAGGTCGATATACAGAACGGCCATCCGGCATTCGTGTCGCCTTGCGCTTTCCATGGCCAGATTGGCGAGCTGGGCAAAGAGCGCACGATTGGGAAGCCCGGTGAGGCCGTCATGCGTCGCGAGATACTGGACGCGCTCTTCGGCGAGCTTTCGTGCGGAAATGTCCTCGACGATAGACACGTCGGAGATGCGTTGGCGCTCGCTATCGCGTCGCGCTGCAATCGTCAATGCGACCCAAATGGGCGTACCGTCCTTGCGCACATAGCGCTTCTCCAGCTTGAAAGACTCGATCACGCCCTTTCGCAGCTTGTCGCGTACCTCATCGGTGACGTTGATATCGTCGGGATGCGAGATCTGCTTGACGCTCATCCCAAGCAACTCGTTCTGGGAATACCCGAGCATTTGGCACAGCCGCGGGTTGCAATAGAGGAATCGTCCGGTGTCGTCGACGTGCGCAATGCCCACAGCCGCCAGCGCCAGAGTCGACGCCTCACGCTGCTCGTTTACGAGCAGTCGCTCCAGCGCCCAGGACCGCTCGCAGAATCGGCCGACGAGCGCGGAGAGCGCACGCAGCGCATGGACCACGTGCGGTTCGGGAGAGACGACAGTCCCTCCCTCGAATGAGCAGATTCCACAAACCCGCTGCGGAGAGCGGATCGGGAGAACCAGTCCGTAAGCGACCGGCTTCCAGGCTCCGGCCTCGGGCTGCGATCGAAGATGATCCAGGGTGAGCTCGTCGACCCAGACAGGCTCATCGGCCAGCCAGGAGGGTAACTTGGGGTCGGGGGTAGAGGGCGGCGCAGGTATTGCGGCGGCACTTGGCCAGCCTGCCAGCCTTGTCAGGGATCCTGAGGGCGTATCAAGCTGCCAGAATGTTCCACTGCCGCAGTTCAACCCCTCACAGAGAACTCGTATCCCCTCTTCGAGTCCGCGCACACAGTCATCAGCCGCGAACAGCACGTAAGTGAGCTTCCGCTCCAGCTGCAGCTGCCAATCTTGCGCTGAAATGACCGGACCAGGAGTGCCCAAAGCGACGAGCGACGCCTGCCTTTCCGGCAGAAGGCCTTTCGTGCGGCGACGCCCGCTCATCGAGCTTCTCCCTTGATTCCGCGCCCGGACGTATGGATTTGGTTACGTTTCGGCGAACCAGTCTAAGTCTCGGAACAAGCCCCGACCCGGGCCGCCATCTCATTCCAGAGTGCAAAAGCTTGAACTTCATCACTGTTGTGCGCGTGCACACGTGCGTGCGGCAGCACGTCCCCGGCGGACTCCTGTTCGTCGGCCAGCTGTTCCACTTCATCCGGAGCCGTTTCTCGCGCTGACGGAGCCGGGAGCTGCGGCGTGGATTCGATGCGCCGCGATGCCTCCGGTACAATGCAGGCGTCAGCAGTGACCGGCGACGAGACGCTGCCGAAGGCCGAGCGCAAACGCCTGCAGATCGAACATGCCTCGCATCCGAGCCGCGCGGCGAGGGTCGCGCGCTCACGTTTGCGCAGCGCGAGTGCGAAGACACCTTTTTTCACTATCGGCCACTCAAACCGATCCCTCGAGGAGTTTGTCGAGCTGTTGAAGCGAGCCCAGATTGAGCTGGTCGCGGATATCAGGAAGGTTCCGGGATCGCGGGCCAATCCACAGTTCAACGGCGACGCGCTGCGGAAGACGCTGGCAGCAGCCGGCATTTCCTATGAACACATCGCGGCGCTCGGGGGCCTTCGGACAAAGTCGCGCACTTTATCGAAGGACCTCAATGGTTTCTGGACGAACACGAGCTTTCACAATTATGCCGACTATGCGTTGACTGCGGAATTCCACGCGGGCCTCGATCATCTCCTCGCCGCGGGGCACAGGCAGCGCTGCACGATGATGTGTTCGGAAGCCGTATGGTGGCGTTGTCACCGCCGCATCGTCACGGATTACCTCATCGCGAGCGGAGAGACCGTCCTGCATATCATGGGACCGGGTCGATTCGCGCCGGCCAGCTTGACAGTCGGAGCGCTGATCCAATCGGGCGGGCACGTCGTGTATCCCGCGGCACATGCGTCGGGGGATCGTTAGATGGGCGCGCATCAGCATCCCGCCGGTGGTGCCCTGGGGTGACGATGATGCCGTGTGATACGATTGCAAAGTATCGATATACGATAAATATCCGCGGCGGATAGCGATACCTCATCAAGAAAGGCACACCATCATGCGGGTACGGATTCGATCCTGGGCGTACGCCCCTGTGGTCATCGCTGCGGCGATGGCGCTGACTGCCGGCGCGCAGGAAGCAGCCAAGCAGCCCGTGCAGCGGGCGATTCTGGAGCGTCACGATCGGGCGGGGGTCCCGGGTAAGGAAGTTGTGCTCGGAACCGCCACCCTGGCGCCCGGAGCCGAGATCGGCTTTCATACCCACTCGGGGGACGAAGCGGGCTACGTCGTGAAAGGGACCCTGATCTGGAGAGTCCGCGGACAGCCTGACAAAACACTCGAGGCGGGTGACAGCTTCTTCAACCCGCGTGGCAGCGTGCATAGCGTCGTCGGCGGTGCAGGTGGCGCGACTGCCTTTTCAACGTGGATCGTGGACAAGGGCAAGCCGCTGGCGGAGCCGGTGAGCCACTGAGTCAGAGGTTGTTTGCCCCGGGGCCGCTCGCGCCTTCGCGCGGACTGTTGCGCGGCGCGAGCGCCGCGAGAATGCCCTGCAGGATCCGCGTCGGACTCGGTGGGCATCCGGGAATCGCAATGTCCACGGGGATGACGTTCGACACGCGGCCGCAGCTGGCATAACTCTCGCCGAAGATGCCACCTGTGCATCCGCATTCGCCCACGGCCACCACGATCTTGGGATCCGGTGTCGCTGCATACGTCCGCCGCAGCGCGACCTCCATGTGCTTCGACACCGGGCCCGTGACGAGCAGCATGTCCGCATGCCGCGGGCTTGCCACGAAGCGGATGCCAAGACCTTCGAGGTTGTAGATGGGATTGTTCAGCGCGTGAATCTCGAGCTCGCAGCCGTTGCAAGAGCCCGCGTCGATGTGTCGGATGCACAGCGCGCGGCCGAGCACGCTGCGGATGTTTTCGTGCAGACCCTCGCGAACGCGCAAAGAGGGATCGGCTGCGGGCGGCGGCTCGGTCGCGATGCCGATGGAGGCGATCTGGCGCAGGGTTTTCAGCATGGGGGTGTCACAGGTCGTGTCCGCTGTAGGCGAGATTGAAGGACTTGTTGATCAGCGGAAAATCCGCAACGATGTTGCCGATGATCGCATGCTCCAGCACCGGCCAGTTCTGCCACGAAGGGTCGTGCGGATGGCAGCGTCGGATCGCGCCGGCGGGCCCCGCTTCCAGAGCGATCATGACCGGGCCGCGCCAGCCCTCGATCAGGCCGATCCCCGAGGTGCCATCGGCGGGCGCTGCCACACTCGTGAGGTGCGCTCCGGGCGGCATCGCAGTGATGAGGTTGAGGATGAGCTGACAGGACTCCTGCAGCTCGTCGAAGCGCACCGCGACCCGTGCGGCGACATCTCCTTCGGTGCGACCGCTCTTGCGCGGCCTGAGATCCGCGTAAGGCTCGCAGGGGAGATCAACGCGCAGATCGAGCGCCTGGCCGCTGGCGCGACCAGCGAGCCCGATCAGCCCGAGTCGCGCGGCGAGCTCCGGAGAGACCGCGCCAGCGTCATTGAAGCGATCCCGGACACCTTCATGTTCGTCATAGATGCGGCGCAAGGTTAGCACCTCATCCACCGTGCGCTCGACGCAAGTGCGCAGCACTTCCGCACCGGACTCGCTCACGTTCTGCTGCGTCCCGCCCGGCACGACGAAGTCGAGCAGATAACGGCTCCCGAGCGCCTCCTGTGTCGCGCGCAACAGGTATTCCTTCAGCCGCGAGAACTGCGTCAGGCCGAACGCGAACCCCGCATCGTTGCCGAGCGCTCCCAGGTCTCCCAGATGATTGGCAACCCGCTCGAGCTCCAGAGAGAGTGCGCGTAACCACACTGCTCGGGCCGGGATCTCGACACCCGCCATGCTCTCGAGCGCCTGGCAATAGGCCCAGGAGAAAGCGACGGCAGAGTCCCCCGACACTCGTGCGGCCAACCGGTGCCCCTCGGCGATCGCAAGCTCCGTGAAGCGGCGCTCGATGCCTTTGTGCACATAGCCAAGGCGCTCTTCGAGCCTGAGGACCTTCTCGCCAACGACCGAGAAGCGAAAGTGGCCGGGCTCGATCGTCCCGGCGTGCACTGGACCGACCGCAATCTCATGCACGCCGTCACCTTCGACGCGAACGAAGGCGTAGGTATCAGGTTCGGGCTGCACTCCGATGGGACCGGAGGGAGGATCGAGCAGCGGCGAGTAGTCAGCCTGCCACGCTGCGTGCCGCAGCCAGGGACGTGAGTCGGGATCGGTCGAGCGCAATCCGGAAAGGTCAGCGACGGCTCGCTGCATTCTCGAGACGGCCGGGAAGAGGTCCTCCAGTCCTGGGTAGCGCGCGTGTGCATCCGCCAGCGGCAGGCTAAGCACAAGGCCACCCTGTGAGGTGAGAAACGCAGCACGAACGATGGCAACTGTGTTTGCTTCGACATCCTCTGGCCGCGTGGCCCACATCGCGAGCAGTCGGGCTGCGGCGCCTGCCAGGTCGCTGGCGGCCTGCCGCCACTCGAGCTGCGACACCGTCAGAGCCCGCAATCCTGGCGCTCCTCTTTGCGGCACACCCTGCTCCAGCCAGCTTTCCCAGGCCACCTCAGGGCCCTCCGATCAGTTGCGCCGCCGCACGGAACCAGTCGGCGAGATAACGCGGTACATACAAGCCCAGGGCAAGTACCAGGGCGAGGTGGGTGAATACAGGCAAGAGGGCAGGCGGATGCGGCAGGCGGCCTGAGGAGGTCTCGCCAAACACCATCGGCTGCACGCGCACGAAGATCGCCGCAAAGGCAACTCCCAGTGCAATCAGGAGAATCGGCGTCGCCCACGGCTGCTCGCGCATCGCCGTGGTCAGGACGAGGAACTCGCTGGCAAACACCCCAAACGGCGGCATCCCGAGGATTGCGAGCGACCCCATCATCAGACCCCACCCGATCGTGGGGCTGGAGGTGATCAGGCCGCGGATCTTCTCCATCAATTGCGAGCCGGCCTTCTGTGCGGCGTGTCCGGCGGCAAAGAAAATCGCCGACTTCGTGAGAGAATGCACGGTCATGTGCAGCAGCGCTGCGAAGTTCGCTACCGCCCCGCCCATGCCGAACGCGAACGTGACGATCCCCATGTGCTCGATGGAGGAGTAGGCGAACAGCCGCTTGATGTCCCGCTGGCGCCACAGGAAGAACGCAGCCAGCACCACCGAAAGCAGCCCGAACCCCATCAGCATTCGTGAGGGCAGGGTCGAGCGGAGGGAGCCCTCGACGAGTACCTTGCAGCGTACGACGGCATAGATGGCCACGTTGAGCAGCAGCCCGGACAGCACGGCGGAGATGGGCGTCGGACCCTCCGCATGGGCATCCGGCAGCCAGTTGTGCAAAGGAGCGAGCCCCACCTTGGTGCCGTATCCGACCAGCAGGAACACGAACGCCAGGCCCAGCACCGCCGGCTCGAGTTGGCCCTTGACGGCGTTCAAGTGCGTCCACAGCAATGCCGTGACGCCCTCCGAGCCCAGCGCCTTCTCGGCCGCAAAGTACAGGAGGATGGTGCCGAACAGCGCCTGTGCGATGCCCACACCGCACAGGATGAAGTATTTCCATCCCGCTTCGAGGCTCGCCGGTGTGCGATACAGTGTCACCAGCAGTACCGTCGAGAGCGTGGCTGCCTCCATCGCGACCCATAGCAGGCCCATGTTGTTGGTCGTCAGCGCCACCAGCATGGTCGCCATGAAGAGCTGATACATGCTGTGGTAGAGCCTCAGGCGCGGTGCGCTGACTCGCCCGTGATCCGTCTCCACCCGCATGTAGGGACGCGAGAAAATAGAGGTCGTCAGTCCCACGAAAGCCGTCAATGTCACCAGAAAAACGTTGAACGGATCGATGAAGAACTGCTCACGTGCCACGAGCAGCGGGCCGCCGGCGATCACCCGCGCGGTCAGGACACACGCCGCCAGAAATGTCACGAGACTCACCGCGATGTTGAGCTCCGGAGCCCGGCGCCGCGCTCCGAACACTCCGAGGAGCATTGCACCGCAGATCGGTGTCAGCA
>CAZLYG010000299.1:0-6706 GCA_964563075.1 uncultured Steroidobacteraceae bacterium
GCATCCGTCTGCTGGCGAATGTCACGCGGCCGTTGGCGGACAAGGCGATCGCGGGGTTCAAGGCCAACGAGCCGCGCCTGGCCGAGGCCCTGGACCGCAACCCCATTTTGGTGACGGCGCTGAATCCCGTGATCGGCTATGAGAAGGGCGCCGCGATTGCCAAGAAGGCCTACGCCGAAGGACGGCCCATCCGCGAAGTCGCGGAGAAGATGACCGACCTGCCCCGATCCGAGCTGGCACGCCTGCTGGACCCTACGGAGCTGACCCAGGGCGGCATCAAGGGCGGCACCAGTGGCGGCGGCTGAATGCCGCAGGCATCGGCGGAGGTGCCGGTGATCGACTGGCGAGAGCGGGTCCGCACGGCCCTTGCGGGCTCGCAGCCTCGCCATGCGCGCGAGGACTGGCTGCTGCCGGGCCTGACCGCCGCAGAGAGCCAGCAGTATCGGGAGTACTTTCCGGCAAACCCCCGGCCCGCGGCCGTGCTCATGCCGCTCGTCGAGCGCGAGCCCGATCCCATGGTGTTGCTGACCCAGAGAGCCACTCAGCTGCGCAATCACGCCGGGCAGATCAGCTTTCCCGGAGGCAGCATCGAGGCCTCCGATGCAGGGCCCGCAGCCGCGGCGCTGCGTGAAGCCCGGGAGGAAATCGGGTTGGACGAGCGCTTTGTGAGTGTCGTCGGCTATCTGCCGGATCATGTGCTGCTCAGCGGGTTTCGGGTCACGCCGGTGGTGGCCTTCGTGCGCACCGGATTCGAGCTGCTGCCCCAGCCCCAGGAGGTGCACGACACGTTCGAGGTGCCCCTGAGCTTCATTTTCGAGCCGGCCAACCGTCGCCCGCGACGTCGGCGTTTCCCGGGTGCAGCGGAGACGGAAATCGAGGTGTACGACATCCCCTACGGCGAGAGGAACATTTGGGGAGCGACGGCGGGCATGCTGATGACCCTGTACCGGATGTGCCTGCCCACGGACCCGTCGCTGGTGGGCCGATGAACGAGGCCAAGCCGGCAGGCGACGGGTGCGACGGCGAACGGGTCGGTGACGCGGGACGGGCCGGTGGCGCCGAGCAGGCCGGTGGCGCCGAGCAGGCTATCAACGCGCTCATCGCTCTCATGGCGAAGCTCCGTGACCCGAGCGGCGGGTGCCCATGGGATCGTGAGCAGACATTCGCGAGCATCGCTCCCTACACGATCGAGGAAGCCTACGAGGTTGCCGACGCCATCGAGCAGGGTGCCCATCCAGACAAGCTGCGCGAGGAGCTCGGTGACCTGCTGTTCCAGGTCGTATTCCACGCGCGCATGGCCGAGGAACGCGGCTGGTTCGACTTCGCAGCGGTCGCCACGTCGATGCACGACAAGCTCGTCCGGCGGCACCCGCATGTCTTTGGCGGCGCAACGGTCTCCAGTCCCGAGGAGCAGACCCGGACCTGGGAGGCGCTGAAAGCGCTCGAGCGGGCCAAGTCCGCAGAGACTCGGGAGGGCGGGGATGCGGGGACGCTCGCGGATGTGCCACGGGCGCTCCCGGCGCTCACGCGGGCGGCGAAGCTGGGCCGGCGCGCCTCGCGTGTTGGTTTCGACTGGCAGAGCCCCCCAGAGGTGCGCGAGAAGGTGACCGAAGAGCTCGGGGAGACCGATGAGGCAGTCGAGCGTTCCGGACCGGGGAGCCACACCCACGTGCAGGAGGAGATCGGCGACCTGCTGTTCGCGCTGGCGAACTGGAGCCGCCACCTGCAGGTCGATCCGGAAGAAGCCCTGCGCAGCGCGAACGGCAAGTTTGAGCGGCGCTTCCGCAGCATGGAAGCGCTGGCGAGCGCGCGGCAACGGGCGCTGGAGTCCCTCAGCGCGTCGGAGTGGGAAGAGCTGTGGCTGGAGGCGAAGCAGCGTGAGCAAAGTCCACGGCGCTGAAGAATCCGGTCGGTTCCCATTCAGTCATCATTCATAGCCCCTCGAATATCGTAGGCTTCAGTCGAATATTCACGGCTACTGGCCCACGCTCGGGACGCCGGCGGGCCAGAAGGTGCGGGCAGAACTAGATCCTCTGCCCGCATCAATTTCCAACAGCTGCGGGCCTGCAGCCAAGTCCAGCTCACTCGTGGAAACCATGGGAACCCGGCGCACTTATCTCTCACGTCTGTTGCTCGCTGCCGCGGCAGTCACGGCCTTTGCCCTTGCTTTGGCGGTGACGCATTCGTGGTTGTTCGCGCAATCGATTACAATTGCCGCGCACGAGGCCCCTGCCGTCGTCCTGGCGGACAGCCGGATTTCGATGGAGCAGGCGGTGAAGATGGCCGAGCAGAAATACAAGGCTCGGGTGGTGCGTGCAGAGTCCGAGGACGAGAACGGCAAGACGGTCTATGTGCTGCGTCTGCTGAATGAATCCGGAAGAGTGTGGACGGTCCGCGTGGACGCGGCCACCGGCACGGTGATTTGAGCCCTGCGGCCCCGCGCCGCGCTTCCAGTGCGAAGGTTCTGGCGACCGGGAAAGGCATATCGTGCGCGTGTTGGTGGTCGAAGACGAGGCGTCACTGCGGGACATGCTGAAGGCCCGCCTCACCGAGGGCGGCTTTACGGTCGATGTGGCCGCGGATGGGGAGGAGGGGCAGTTCGCCGGACTGGAATATCCCCTCGATGTGGCGATCATCGATCTCGGGCTGCCCAAGGTGGCCGGGCTCGATGTCATCCGACGTCTGCGCGCGGCGGGCAAGACCTACCCCATCCTGATTCTCACCGCGCGCGACAACTGGCAGGACAAAGTGGAAGGCCTGCAGGCCGGCGCGGACGACTACGTGCCCAAGCCGTTCCACTTCGAGGAGGTGCTGGCCCGGCTGCAGGCACTCCTGAGACGCGCCGGAGGCTGGGCGAGCCCCGAGCTCGTGTGTGGTCCGATTACTCTCGACACGCGCGCCCAGACCGTCAAGGTGAGCGGCGCGCCGGTGGAGCTGACGACCTTCGAATACCGCATCCTGGAGCACCTCATGCTGCGGGCGGGGGAGGTCATCTCCAAGACGGAGCTCACCGAGCGGCTGTACGACGAGGACTTCGAGCGCGACAGCAACGTCATCGAGGTGCTGATCGGACGGCTGCGCCGCAAGCTCGATCCGCAGGACCAGTTGAAGCCGATCGAGACGCTGCGCGGCCGGGGATACCGCTTCGCCTTGTCGCGCCAGGGCACCTAGAGGTCCTTCTGAGCTGCGCTGCGCATACCGTGGGCGCGTTTTCCGGGGCAAGATCCTAGCCCATGCACTCCCTCAGCCGCCGGCTGCTTCTGTGCGTTGCCATTCCCCTGTTCCTGTTCTTCGGCGTCATGGGATTCGCGCTGGATTTGAGCTTCCGCGAGCTCTCCGACCGCTCCCTGCAGCAACAGCTCGACAGCCAGATGGTGCAGCTGATCGCCGCCGCCGAGCTGCAACCGAACGGCATGTACGCCCCGGCGGCCAGGAGCCTTGAGGCCGTTCTGGCGACGCCCGGTTCGGGAATGTATGCCCAGATTCGCTCACCGCGCGTGAACGCAGTCTGGCAGTCGCCCTCGACGGCCGGCGAAAAGATCGACTTCGGGCCGGCGCTCAAACCCGGCGCCCGGACGTTCACGCGTGCCACCGAGAAGGACAACGACGAGGTGCTGGTCGAGAGCCGCGGGATTCAGTTCAGCGATGACCCGCAGACGGGCCAGACACTGACATTCAGCGTTGCGGCGAGTCTCGGTCCGTATCAGAAGGAACTGTGGCGTTTTCGTACCGAGCTTCTCGAAGTGTTCGCGGCACTCGCCGCCTTGCTGCTCGGTACGCTGGCGTTATTGCTTCGCTGGGTGTTGAGTCCGCTGCGGCGACTCGAGAGGGAGATTCACGCGGTCGAGGAGGGACGCACGGACACGCTCGGAAGCGGCTATCCGCGTGAGTTGAGCGGAGTCGCGACCAACCTCAACGCCCTGCTGGTGGGAGAACGCAAACGAGTGTCACGCTACCGCGATACGCTCGGCAATCTTGCCCACAGCCTCAAGACGCCGCTGGCCATCATGCGCTCGGCGCTCTCCGGTGAGTCCAAATCCGGAGCGCCTGCCGCAGCTGCGCTGGGTTCCGAGATCGACAGAATGAGCGGCATCATCGAGCACCAGCTCAAGCGTGCCGCCGCTTCCGGCGGCGCGTTGTTCGGACAGGCGCCGGTGGATGTCGGGGCAGTGGCGAGTGAGCTCCGCGCAACGCTGATGAAAGTCTACGCCCGCAAGGACCTGAGCATCGAGGTGGCAGTGGAGCCGGAGAGCCAGTTCATCGGCGATCGCGGCGACTTCGTGGAGTTGCTGGGCAATGTGCTCGACAACGCCTGCAAGTGGTGCAAGAGCCGCGTGCGCCTCAGCGTCTCTACCGACAACTACAGCTTTTCGCGAGAGAAGCTGAAGGTCGTGATCGAGGATGACGGCCCGGGAATCTCCGAGGAGGATCGCCGGCGGGTCGGCCAGCGCGGTGTGCGCACCGATGAGAACGTGCCCGGACACGGAATCGGTCTGGCGATGGTCCAGGACACCATCGAAATGTATGGCGGCTCCCTCGCCATCGACGCATCGCCCCTCGGCGGGGCTCGCTTCTGCGTCCGCCTGCCAGGTCGTTAGACCTTGAACTCGATTCCCTGCGCCAGCGGCAGATCCTGACTCCAGTTGATGGTGTTCGTCTGACGGCGCATATAGGCCTTCCAGGCGTCGGAGCCGGACTCGCGTCCGCCGCCGGTGTCCTTCTCACCGCCGAAGGCTCCGCCGATCTCCGCGCCGGAGGTGCCGAGATTCACGTTGGCGATTCCGCAATCACTGCCCACCCCGGACAGGAAGGTCTCCGCGCTCTGCAATCGGTCTGTGAAGATGGCCGAGGACAGGCCGTGCGCGGCGGCATTCTGCTGCGCAATCGCCTCTTCGAGGGAGTCGACCGGAATGACGTACAGGATAGGCGCGAAGGTCTCCGTCTGCACCAGCGGCCATTCGTTGCGCGCTCGCACGATCGCAGGCTCGACGAAATTCCCAGGCTTCGCGAGCGGCTTGCCTCCGTAGAGGATCTCACCGCCCGCCGCGCTGGCAGCGGCGATGGCTGCCTGGTAGCGCTCGACCGCTTGCGCGTCGATGAGCGGACCCATCAGCGTGCCGGCATCGAGCGGATTGCCGATCTTCACCTGCCCGTAGGCATGCACGAGGCGCTTTTCCAGCTCTTCCTGCCGCGAGCGGTGCACGAACACGCGTCGTGTCGTGGTGCATCGCTGGCCCGCCG
Source organism: uncultured Steroidobacteraceae bacterium (assembly GCA_964563075.1). GTDB lineage: Bacteria > Pseudomonadota > Gammaproteobacteria > Steroidobacterales > Steroidobacteraceae > 13-2-20CM-66-19. Next base: position 5,242 of record CAZLYG010000299.1, read on the forward strand.
TACCCACAGCGCCAAACACAATGGCCGGCACCGCCAGGTCGAGGTTTGCCGTCTCATCGACGATGACGGCGTTGTTGCCACCCAGCTCCAGCAGACTCTTTCCCAGGCGCGCCGCGACACGCTCGCCGACTTTGCGTCCCACTGCCGTGGATCCGGTGAAGGACACGAGCGCAATGCGCGGATCGTCGACAAAACGCGTGGCCAGCTCGGTACCCGCATCGATGAACATCTGGAAGATCGGCGGCAGCGAGTGCGCTTGCATCGTCCGGTTGCAGATGTGCTGCACGGCCAGTGCGGTGAGCGGTGTCTTGGGCGAAGGTTTCCACACGCTCACGTTGCCGCACACGGCAGCCAGTAGAGCATTCCAGGACCACACGGCTACCGGGAAGTTGAATGCCGAGATGATTCCGACGACGCCCAGGGGGTGCCACTGCTCGTACATGCGATGCCGCGGGCGCTCCGATTGCATCGTGAGTCCATAGAGCATGCGCGACTGCCCGACCGCGAAGTCCGCGATGTCGATCATTTCCTGCACCTCGCCCAGGCCTTCGGCGAGGATCTTGCCGTTCTCGAGCGACACGAGGGTACCGAGGTCGGACTTGTGCTTGCGCAGTTCCTCGCCGAGGAGGCGCACGGCCTCGCCCCGCTTCGGAGCGGGCACTTGGCGCCACACCGCCGCGGTTGCCACGGCCGAGGAGACAACATTCTCGTAATCCTCAGCGCTCGCCGGCCGCACTTGCGCAAGCAGCGTACCGTCCGCGGGATTGCGAATGTTGAGCAGCACGCTTTCCCTGGAGACGGACCAGCCGTGCGATCCGGACCAGGCGCCGGGGCTCATGGGCTCCAATCCGAGCCGCGTCAGAATCGAATGCAGATCGGTCGCTGTCGAGGCGGGCCTGGCTGTGTTGCTCATCGGGGTGCTGCCTTGTGCTGTCCACGTTGCCGCCCGGTCTTGCCGCTCACGACGACTTCCCCGGAGACGTCCTTGGTACCGCCGGCCGCATAATAGCGGCCGAAGCGATTGGCGAGGATTGCGGTCAGGCTGAATTGCTCCTGCGCGATGAAACCGCGGTATTTCTGTGGATGCTCCAGGACCAGATCGACCACCGAGGTGATGCCGGAGGCGGTCGTGACCTGGATCGCCGACCAGAGCCGTCCAGCGATCAGTTGCGGGTAGATCTTGTTGACGTAGTTCTCTTCCCGCAGCTCGCCATCCTGCTTACCCGTCACCGCCGCATAGACGATCACCACGTCCTGCAGAGTCTGTGGCACAGCATTCTCGAGGATCCGCTTGAGCGTGCCGCGGTCGTGGTTGAGCTTCAGGTCGTTCATCAGCAGCCGCATCTGCTCGCAGTGACCCGGATAGCGGATCGTCTTGTAGTTCATCGACTCGCACTGAGCGCCATACGTCTCGGCCAGCGAACCCAGGCCGCCGGAGGTGTTGAACGCCTCGTACAAGGTGCCG
>CAZLYG010000300.1:0-6694 GCA_964563075.1 uncultured Steroidobacteraceae bacterium
TATGGCAGTAACCGAACCAGTACACCTTGTGGCCGATCTCGCTGATGAAGTGCCCGTTGCGGTCAAAGAGCAGCACCTCCGTGGTGGCGTTGCCAAACAAAGGTCCGGTGGTCGCGGTTCCCGGATGGTTGAGGACTGCGACCTCGCCCTTGGAATTGACGGCGACGCCCAGCACTTCGCCGAGGTTCTCACCTGGCTTCAGCTTGATGAAGTCCTCCGTATCGAACTGCATCTGCGGTACAGAGTGGTTGTCCACAGAACCCGCCGCCGTGGTCTGAGCCCGCGATGTCAGAGGTATGGCCGTCAAAGCGAGTGCACACACGAACCCCACAATGCCTTTTGACTTTTTCATCTGGACCTCAATAGCGATAGGCCACCTGCACTCCAAGCTGGCGCGGCGTGGGCGCTGCAACCGTCCTCCCATAGGTGTAGCTATTGAAGGTGCTGCAGTCGGCGTTGGTACACTGAGAGCGCCCGCCGGTGCGGGGCCCGTCATCCTCGCCCGTCAGATTCAGCGCGAAGAGATTGACGTCCAATCCGCCGTGCACGAAGCCGACGCGCAGGTTCACATTCTTCTCGCCAGGGACATTGCTCGAGTCGGGCGAGTACGCGCCGGTACCCGCAGGGACGGTCGGATACCCCTCGAACCATCGATAATCGACGCGGGCATATCCCGTCGCAAAGCCCCCGATGGCGAGCTCATAACGGGCGCCCGCGTCGACGGTCCACGGCGGTTGCGCGAATGCCTGGCCATCTTGCGCAACGACGAGGTTGCCCGCGCGCGATCCAGGCCCGGCGGGAATCGACAATGAGGACGTGTACTCGGCCTTGGTGTAAGCGACTGCGGCGTTGAGCGTCAGCGCACGGAAAGGACGCATCTGTGCCTCCAGCTCCGCGCCACGGCTGCGTGCCGTGGGCACGTTGAATACGGCACCATCGCCGAGGAACAGGAAAGTCTGCACGTCCTTCCACTGCAGATCGTAGACATCCGCATTGATCTGCGCCCGACCCTCCCACAGGCGGAATTTCCCGCCCAGCTCGTAACTCCACACACTGTCCGAACGGTAGGTTCTCGGGAGAACATCGTTGGTCAGGCCGTACTGTGCGAGCGTGCCGGCGCTCGCGGAGGTGAGCACCTGGTTCACACCCCCCGCCCGGAACCCTTTTGCCGCCGTGACGTACAGGAGGTCATCCGGCGTAAAGGAGTACTGCAGGGACGCCTTGGGTGTCACGGGTGTGGCAGAGACCTCGCCAGCAACTTGCGCTTGCGAGGCAGCGCTCGTACCCCCGTTAGGACCGTAGTTCGATTGCACGAAGGACGAGGTAATGTCCGTGACACGTACGCCTGCACTGGCACTCCAGTGCTCGGCCAGGCGCACGGTGACATCCCCGAAGGCGGACTTTTCCAGGTCTTTGTCGAACTCGTAGATGTTCGAGAAGAATCCGGTGTAAGGCACGCCGTAGCGCTGCTGGATAGTCAGGCCTGCCAGCTGCTCGAAGCCCTGCTCGGAAGTCGTGGCCAGTTGCGCCACTTCGGCCCGCGTGTTCGCGAAATACGCGCCGATGACGTAACTCACCCGCTGATCGGCCGAAGAAGCGAGGCGGATCTCCTGCGAGAGCGCGTTGCGCTGATTGTGCGTGTTGGTCTCGAGCAAGGCCCCCAGACCCAGTCCATTGGGGACGGAGGTGACGTTCGGATTGAATCCCGAGCCGGTCGGAACCGGAACGGCGGCTTGTCCGGGCAGGGCGATCCGGGCAGTTCCCGGGTATACGAACAGAGTGAGCGGAAAATTCTGCGGCGATTGTCCGCGATTGAGGTCCTGCACATAGGACGTGATCGACTTCAGCTGCAGATGCTCGCTGAGGTCCCATTGAAAGGTGGCGCTGCCGACATCCAGGCCCGTCTTGGTGGGTGAGGGGCCGAGCGCCAGCGACTGGTAGCGCTGCAGATTGAAGGGCCCGACCGTGTAGCCGCGAGCCACATAAGCACCGGTATTCGCATTGCACCCCGGATTGACCGGCAAGACAGCCGGAGGAACCAGAAACGCGCGGGCCGCAACCGGAATCGACAGGATGTAGGGAATGTTGAAGCACAGCGGAGCCACCTGCAGCTGCCCCGGTTCGGACAGGTTGTAGCTGGTGGTCAGATTGTCGGTGTTGTCCTCGGACTTGAAATACGAGAGCGTCAGTCGGGTGGAGCTGGATGGCGCCCAGGCAAGGGCAATCCGCCCCATATGAAGGGAGCCACTATTGGAATTCGGGTCATAGACCTGCCCGGTCCGATAGTCCGTGAGATCGATGTAGCCTCCGGTCTTGCGCGCGAAGATGCTCGCGCGGAACCCCAGCTCGTTCGCGACGATTGGCCCGCCGAACGCCACGCCAGCCTCGTAGGACGGGGCCCCGTCCTGCGTCGTGAGCCACTGGGCGCGCCCATAGGCCGAATAATCGGTGAGACTGGGTGAAGGCTGGATGTAGCGGATGGTGCCTCCCTCGGAGCCACCCCCGAACAGAGTGCCTTGCGGCCCACGCAAAACCTCGACGCGCTCCAGGTCGAACAGCGGCGGCACCGGGGTACCGTTTTGCGAACCGAACCCGCCGGCGGCGCGCTTCTGCAGTGCCGTCTCATCCAGATAGAAGCCGGTGGTGGCAGACGTGCCGCTCTGCTGACTGATGCCTCGAATCGCTATCGTCGCGTTGCCCGCGGCCTCTTGTCCGGACAAGCGCAGACCGGGCACCGTGGCCTGAAGATCGGCGATCGTCTGGATGCCTTGCTGATCGAGAGCCTCTTGTGTCTGAGCCGAAATCGACAGCGGAACGCGATTGACCACGTCGTTGTGGCGCGTTGCAGTGACGACGACCTCATCGAGCTCGGGGGCCGCGCTCGTGTTCTGTTGCGGAGGTGCCGCGACCTCCTGGCCCCACACGGTGCCGCTGGGGATGCTCAATGTGATGCCGACGGCCACAGCCAACGGTAGTACGGATCGCGCCCCGGTTTGCATGCCCCCTCCCGGCCTGTATGTGTTCGGCTCGCGGGTATGGCTCGCGCCGGGCCCGCTTGTGGGGGTCGAGATTGCGCAATCCTCGCACAAACGAGAAATGGTTCTGCTCGATGCGAGGCATGGCTGAAAGCGATGCGTCGCGGGGCGCGCGCAACGGCATCGCCGCAGCGCTACGTCATGGACGGGACGTCCATTCTGTGGCAATAATTCTCAGGAGAGGGTAAATCGAGGAAGGTTGATGCAGCCTGCCGTTCAGTCACACCGGCGGCGCTACCCACAGTCCGGGATCGACGGCCGGATGTCCCAGCTTCTGGGGCCCGCCGCCGAAGGCGGTACTCGTTCCCCATTGGTCCATGACTTCGGCAGACGGCGGGAAGATGGTGGGCTTCCAGGTAGATTCGTCGATGCGCGCCACTTCGGCGGTGTATTCAAGGACATTACCGCCAGGAGTCTTGAAATAGGCGAACGCGTTGTTGCCGGCGGTGTGACGACCCGGCCCCCAACCCAACTGCACCCGCTCCTTCAGCAGCCGCCCGACACCCCGCATCATTTCATCCAGCCCGCGCATCTCGAACGCGGCATGGTTGAAGCTGGCCGGACCCGGAATGAACGCCAGGCAGTGATGCACCGCGTTGCAGCGCAGGAAGCACATGAAATCCCCGAGCCAGTCGCTCACGCGAAAGCCCAGAAACTGCTCGTAAAAGGCGACCGCCTTGCGTACGTCCGGCGTGTGCAGAACCACATGGGACAGCGTCCCCGGTATCGACTCACCGCTCACGAGCTGCCGCTGCGCGCGTCCGGCAACAGAGCTGGAGATCTCCACCGTCCGGCCATCCGGGTCGAAGAACCGGAACCCATATCCCCCGCCGGGCCCCTGGAGGCGGTGAGGCCGGGAGATCAGCCGGACTCCAGCGCCCTCCAGCAACTGCGCTCGAGCATCGACAGCCGCCTCGTCGGCGACGGCAAACGCGAGGACATCCAGGCGCCGGTCTTCGGACTTGCGCAATCGGAACACGTAGGCATCGCTGGACCCGGCGGCCGCGAAGTAAGCCGTGTCTGCGGCGGCGTCCGCGGCGATTTCCTGCAATCCCCAGGTGCTGCCGACAAACGCGCGCTCGGACGCAAAGTCAGGGACGGCCAGCCCGACGTAACGAAGGCTGACGACTCGATCATCTCGCATGTCTGTGCCTCATGTGCAATGACGCCACCGTACGCGCGGACGGCGCGTTTGAGAAATGGCCGTTATCGATCCCTGCCATCAATGGCAATGATAGTCCCTGCAAGCGCACGCGAGCAGCTCGAGCCAGCCGATCCTCTCCGATGGCCGGAAAACGCAGGGTAGCGCCCATGCCCAAGCCGATGCACTTTCGCAACCTCGATCTGAATCTGCTCGTCGCCCTGGATGCGCTGCTGCTGGACAGGAGCATCACCCTGGCGGGCAAGCGCGTACACCTGAGCCAGTCCGCCATGAGTGGCGCCCTCTCCCGCCTGCGAGAGTACTTCGGGGATGAGATCCTCGCGCAGGTCGGCCGCCGAATGATCCCAACGCCGCTGGGAGAGAGTCTCGCCGCCCCCGTGAGAAAGCTGCTGCTGGAAATCAAGGCGACCGTTGCAACGCAGCCGAGCTTCGACTGTGCGACTGCGAGGAGAACGTTCCGACTCATGATGTCGGACTACGTGTCGACGGTACTGATGTCAGTGGCGCTTCCGGTGATCGAGCGGCTGGCACCTCATGTGAGCATCGAAATCCTCTCCAACGACGTGGAGTCTCCTTTCGATGAGCTCGATCACGCCGATATCGATCTGCTGATCATGCCACAGCGCTATCTGAACGAGGCCCATCCCTGTGAGGTTCTGTTCGAGGATGAATTTGTCGGAATCACCTGGCGGGACAACTCGCTGCTTCCGGCAGGCGGACACCTGTCGCTCGAGGCTTACATGAGCCTCGGGCATGTGACCTCCCGCTTCGCCAGCGCACGGGCTGCCACGGTGGATGACTGGTTCGTCAGCCAGCTGGGCTACAAGCGCAATGTCGAAGTCATCACCATGAATTTCACCTCGGTCGTCTCGTCCATTCCCGGTACCCGACGTGTGGCGACCATCCACCGCAGACTGGCGGAGTATTTCGCCCGCTATCTTCCGATCCGCTTGTTCGATGCCCCCTTCGAGGTCCCGCGACTGGCGGAAGCGGTTCAGTGGCATCGGCATTTCAACACCGATCCCGGCCTGCTGTGGCTGCGGGAAGTGTTGCACGACGCGGCGCGCAACATGAATTCCGCAGGTCATGCGCCTTGAGGAGCCGGTCGTCTGCAATCTGCTCGTGTCGCTTCCCACTCGACTCATTGACGCGGCACGTCACTCGAGCCTGTAGATGGCACAAGCGTGTGCCTGCAGGGTCAGATCGAGACCGGTCCCGGTGGCCAGGCGGCCGCTCCACAGATCGCGCATGCGGTGAGCGCCCGGTGCAATTCCGAGGTCCGTCCACTCTACCCGGATAGGCTGAGGAGTCTCTTTGAGATTGAATACCGCGATTACGAACGCATCGCTGCCCCGCCACGGAACCGACGCGAGCCAGATCCGCACGTCCTGGAGGCTGGCCGGCAGACCCGTCAATGGCCGGCTGCTGCGCGCCGTCTGGTTCACCTCGAGCACCCGCCGATTTGTAATCAACGAGCGCGTGAATGAGTCCAACCGCGTCAGATTGCCACCGAGTATGAGCGGCGACCGAGCGATCGACCACAGCGTCAATGCGCTTCTCTCCTCCTCCTCGGTGAGCCGGCTCTGGCGGGGCTTGTCCCAACCCGGGCTGGGCGTCAGCGACCCGAACGGCAGCATGTCGGCGTCGGGCCAGTGCCCTGGGCCGGCGTAGGGAGCCCAGCTGGCGAGGTAGTCGAAAATCGGGCGCAGGCCGTTGGGGTAGTCCTCCTCGGGATGACGGTGGGTGAAAGTCCAACCGTCCCACACATCGTTGGAGATGCGCCACATCTGCGCGTCGCGCGCGACTTCGGCGGCATGGCTCAGTTGCGTTGGACCGGGAGAGAGGCTGAGGACAATGGGGCGGCCGGTCTTGCGGATGGCGCTCGCGATCTGCCGTATCTCGGTGGGACGGTAGGGTCGGTCCGCAATGCAATCGACCTTTACGAAATCGACGCCCCATTGCGCGTAGCGCTGCAACACTGAGTCGTAATAGGCCTGGCCGGCGGCGTTGTCCGCGACACCGTAGTTGCCATCGTCCCAGCCACACAGGTCGGACGTATCTGCCGCCTCCGCGGCACGATACGGCGAATCCGCGATGGGTAGATTCTGCATGACGGCCGCCTTGGGTATGCCGCGCACGATATGGAGCCCGAACGCGAGCCCGCGCGCGTGCAGCCAGCCGGCGAGCGGCCGGAACCCCTTGTCGCCGGTCGAAGACGCAAATCGGGAGGGCGCAGGGATCAGGCGGCCGTCGCCATCGAGCACATAATGACGTGCCTCGCGATCCTTGCCGCGCGGCTCCTCCATGTACCAGCCCTCGTCAATGACTGCATAGTGCCAGCCGTCGCCCGCAAGTCGTGCGAGCACGGAGGCATTGGCCTTGAATTGCGCCTCGTCAATGGTGAATCCGTACGCGTCCCAACTGTTCCAGCCCATCGGCGGAGTCGCTGCGAGCGTGCTCGCGCCCTGGCGGGACGCGCCTTCAACAGCCCTCGCTA
>CAZLYG010000301.1:0-6685 GCA_964563075.1 uncultured Steroidobacteraceae bacterium
GGCTGCGCCCGATGAGGATCGCTTCGATGGCCTCCGGAATCCCGTGTCCGCGGAACTTTTCCGAGCCGAAGCGGGCCATCAGCCCGATGATCAGGCAGCCGGCGACCGGGATGAGCACACGGCTCACCCCCAGAGGCGTCCCCGCGATCGTGGCCGTGGCATAGCTGAGCTTGCCGAAATAGGCGACATTCGTGACCAGATTGATCAGATGCAGGAGGGCCCAGGCGGCAACCGCGCCGCCCGTGCCAACGAACAGTGCCATGGCAGCCAGCGCAAGGAGGCGGTGATCTGCACTGAAATCGCGCAGGCCGTCGGAGGTTCGGGCGACTTCGGGCCCGCGGCCGAGGTGTTCGACGGGCGCAATGTGATCGGGTTGTTCGACGAGCGCAGCGGGCGCGCCCTTGGGACCATTCTGCATGCTGAGCCAGGGAGGTTACGGTTCGCGGGAGGAATTGAATATTGTATCGTACTACGACATATAGGGAGCACGGCGTGACGCAGCGCGCAGGCCGTCGCCGCCGGCCTCTGGCGAAGGCCGATTATCAGACACTGTCCGAGCTGAGATACCTCATGCGGCGCTTCGCCGCGTTCAGCGAGGCGGCGGCGCGCGCCGCGGGCCTTACGCCCCAGCAGCATCAGATGCTGCTGGCAATCCGCGGCTTTCCGGGCAACGGCCGGGCGACGATCGGTGACCTGGCGGAACGGCTCAACCTCAAGTCCCACAGCGTGGTAGGCCTCGCCGACCGGCTGGCCTCGAAGGGCCTGCTGCGGCGGCAGGTCGATCGGGCCGACCGGCGCAAAGTGCGTATCGGCCTGACGCGCAAGTCCCAGGCCCTGTTGGCCCGCCTGTCGCTCGCACATCGCGAGGAACTGCGGCGACTCGCGCCGCTGCTGCGTGGACTGCTGGCGCGGCTGGGCAGGCAGGTGTGAAAGCATCCATCAAGACTCGAGCGCGGCAGGTCACTGGCGTCACGCCTGCAACACTGTCGCACTGTTGCGGGTATGCTTGAACCCATGTCTGAACCCAGCTCGACGGAAACGGCTCCGCTGCTGCTGAGCAGCGGCTCGGGATTGCGTGCCGAAGTCAACGCCAACGGCTCGTTGCGCCGCTTCGATTGCGGTGCCATCGCGCTGGCCCTGTTCGTGGGCAATGAAGTAGAGGGGGGTCCCGCCAACCTGTATCTGCGGTGTCATCCCTCCGATGGCACGCCCCTGCAGGTGACTGCCTTGCTCGGTCCCCGCAGTCCTACCCGCTTGCGCATTCAGTCGGGGGCGCTCGTTGGAACAGGCACGTGGCTCGGAATCGAGTACTCGCTCGCCTGGGTGCTGGCGAAGAAAGCAACGGCGTGGTTCTGGCATGTACACCTCCTGAACACCCGTCCGACGCCGCAGCGCCTGGATATCACGTACGCCCAGGATCTGGCGCTTGCACCCTACGGTGCGGTGCGGCTCAACGAGTACTACGTCAGTCAGTATCTCGATCACACGCCACTGACGGATCCAACTCGCGGCGTCGTGGTTGCCACACGCCAGAACCTGGCGGTCGATGCCCGCCACCCCTGGTCCGTGATTGGCTCCTTGCGCCGCGGCGCTGCGTACGCGACCGACGCGCTGCAGATCTACGACCGCGCAAGCCGTGGGTCCGGTGCGCCGGCAGGGGTCCATGCGGATCTGCCGAGCCGTCGATTGCAGCATGAGCATGCGATGGTCGTGATCCGCGATGAGACTCTGCAGCTCGAGCCGAACAAGAGTGTGGATACCGGATTCTTCGGCTCGTACGTTGCCGATCACCCTGGCGCTACCTCGCAGGCGGACCTGGAGCTCGCCCGTCAGGCGCTGGACGTGCCGGAGGCCGCTCCGCCGAACATCTCGCAGGGGTCTGGCGCCTCCAGCGCGGCTGCGACGCTCTTCAGCTCAGCGACCGCGCTCGCTGCCCGGGATCTGAGCACGGATTCGCTGCGCGCAATGTTCGCAGGGTCCTGGCGCCATGAGGAGCGCGACGAGAGTGGCAACCTCCTCTCGTTCTTTTGCGGTAAGAGCAGTCACGTTGTATTGCGCGCGAAGGAGCAGCGCGTCCTGCGCCCTCACGGTCATATATTGCGCACCGGACGCCATACGACGCCCGATGAGACTGCTCTGGTCTCGACTGTGTGGATGAGCGGGGTGTTTCACTCGATGGTGACGCAGGGACACGTCAACATCAATCGTCTCCTCTCGACGGTGCATAGCTATGTAGGTTTGTTCCGTTCACACGGACAGCGCGTGTTCGCGCAGATTGGCGATCATTGGCATCTGTTGGATGTGCCCTCGGCATTTGTCATGGAGCCTGATGGGTGTCTGTGGGTGTATCGCCATGCAGGCGGCACGATAGAAATTCGGGCCGAAGCGCATAGCGAGCCGCAGGAGTTGACGCTGTCGATCGCCGTGACGTCGGGCGCACCCGTGCGCTTCCTCATCTCGCATCACGTGTCACTCAACGGAGATGACGGTAGCGTCCCGGGTGCGACGCAATGGCGTCGTGAGGGAGCTGACATCGTACTGAGCCCGGCGCCCGGCAGCGATCTGGGTCGCCGGTTCCCGGGAGGAAGCTTCCGCATCGCGGCCCTGGCGGGAACGAAGATCGACACTGTCGGTGGCGATGAGCTTTTGTTCCTCGATGGGCAGTCCCGTGGACAACCGTTTGTTTGTGTGCAGACGGCACCTGCAGACCGCGTTGGGCTGTCGATCCGCGGACACCTCGTCCCCGAGGGCTCACCGGCGCCGCTACGGGTGCCCCCGGGATTGCCTTTGCTGCCCGAGCTGACGCTCGCCACATCTGCCGCGGATGCCATCGCGCGCCTGGTGGAGATCATCCCCTGGCTCACGCATGACGCGTTCGTGCACTACCTGGCGCCCAGAGGGCTGGAGCAATACTCCGGAGGTGGCTGGGGGACGAGAGACGTTTGCCAGGGACCTGTGGAGATGCTGCTTGCCCTGGGAGCGGTGGAACCGATCCGGGACGTGCTGCTGCGCGTCATGAAGGAGCAGAACCCCGATGGCGACTGGCCGCAGTGGTTCACGTTCTTCGCGCGCGAACGCGGCATTCGGGCCGGGGATTCCCATGGCGACATCGTGTTCTGGCCGCTGCTCGTGCTCGGGCAATATCTGATTGCCTGCGGCGACGCCGGCATTCTCGATGAATCGGTTCCCTTCTTTGACGCGAAGGGACCGGATGAGGGCGAGCGCGCGACCGTATGGCAGCACGTGCAGCGCGCGCTATCCCTGATCGGGAAGCGAGTCATTGCGGGTACTGCGTTGGCGGCCTATGGCCATGGCGACTGGAACGACTCGCTCCAGCCGGCCGACCCGGCGATGCGCGATCGGATGTGCAGCGCCTGGACGGTGACGCTGCACTTCCAGACCTTGACTACGCTGGCGCATGCGTTGCGCTGCGTCGGCCGGCTGCAGGAGGTCCCCCGCCTCGAGAGTCAGGCCGCGGAAGTGCATCGTGATTTTCAACGGCTGCTCATCGCGGACGGTGTGCTGGCCGGGTATGCGATATTCGACAAAGCGGGTGGGCCGCCCGGCTACCTGCTGCATCCGCGCGATGACAGGACGGGACTGCGTTACAGCTCGTTGGCCATGATCCACGCGATTCTCGAGGACATGTTGACGCCGGCGCAGACGCAAGAGCATCTGAAGCTCATCGAAGCGCACTTGAGTGCACCTGATGGCGTGCGGCTGTTCGATAAGCCCATGCCCTATCACGGCGGAGTGGAGCGCATCTTCCAGCGGGCCGAGACGGCGACTTTTTTCGGCCGCGAGATCGGCCTGATGTACACCCATGCGCATCTGCGCTTCACCCAGGCGCTGGCTCATGTAGGAGAGGCGGAGCGCTTCTTCCAGGCGCTCTGCCAGGCAAATCCCATTGGCATCCGCACCATCGTTCCCAGGGCAACGCTGCGCCAGGCCAACTGCTACTACTCCAGCTCCGATGCTGCCTTTGCCGACCGCTACGAGGCCAGCGAGCAGTACGCCCGGGTCGCGGCGGGCAACATCGATCTCGATGGCGGTTGGCGGGTCTATTCCAGCGGCGCTGGCATTGCTCTGGGACTGATCATGCGGCGCTTTCTGGGCCTGAGCTGCGAGTCGACCCTGTTACGCGTGGATCCGGTCATACCCCGGAGGTTCGACGGCCTGCGTATCGAGCTGACGCTTCTCGGCCGGCGCGTCGAAGTCGGCTACCGCATCAAGGGAGCCGGATGCGGCGTCAACGAGGTCAGCCTGAACGGCAACCCTCTCCCGTTCACACAGGCTGCGAATCCCCATCGCCGCGGCGCGGCTCTGGTGTCGAAGGCCGCCGTCATGGAACGCCTCACGAGCGGCCGCAACACCCTGACAGTGGATATCGGCTGGCCAGGTCATCGGCCCCCGGTGAGAACAAGCCGCAGCTTGCGATGAGGTGCAGGCACACGGGTTGCTGCGGCAGCTGCAGGTATCCAACCGGGAGCTCTGCAGATGAACAGTGACCGCACCGCAGGACAGTGGAAGCAGATCAAGGGCAAGATGAAAGAGAAGTGGGGCAAGCTGACCGATGACGAGATCGACCAGCTGGAAGGCAAGAGCGATCAGCTGGCGGGCAGGTTGCAGGAGAAGTACGGCCTGGCGCGCGAGGAGGCCGAACGTCAGGCGAAGGAATTCAGCGCGCGCAACGACTGGCATTGAGCTGTCGGCCTGGCGCGAGGCGAGCCTCGCGCCAGGCTTCATGCTTCGATCAAGCCGTGGCGGATGGCGAGGAGGGTGAGCTCTGACTGATTGACGACCTCGAGCTTCTGCTTGATGTTGTAAAGATGGGTGCCGACGGTCGAGGCCGAGAGGCGCAGATCCTCGGCGATGCGCTGCACCGTCTCGCCGCGCGCCAGACGCACGAATACCTCGAACTCCCGCTCGGACAATTTCTCGATCGGCGACTTCACACCCCCATTCAGGTCTGCGAGCGCGAGCTTCTGGGCGAGCGTGCCGTCGATGTAGCGGCGGCCGGCCCCGACGGTCGTGACCGCCTCGATCAAGGCCTCCGGAGCGCTGCGTTTCGATAGAAACCCCAGAGCCCCCTCGCGCAGAGCGCGGCGCGCATGCATGGGGTCGTCATGTGCAGACAGGGCGAGTACACGCGCTTGCGGATGGTGCGAACGGATTCGGCGCAGCGCCTCCAGGCCGCCCATTCCGGGCATCGCCAGGTCCAGCACCACCACATCCGGAGTGAGCTCGAGATAGCGCTGACAGGCGACTTCACCGGACTCCGCTTCCGCGATCACGGCAACATCCGTCTGAGCCTGCAACAGCAGGCGGAAGCCGGTGCGTACGACCGCGTGGTCGTCCACGAGCATGACCCGAATCATGAAAGCTCTCTGGCTGCTGCGCTCATGTGCCCGCCGTCAGTGGGATCCGCGCGTTCAAGCTGGCCCCGTGCGGCTCGTGGTTACCGACAGTGAATACACCGCCCAGGTGCTCGACTCGCTCGATCAGGCCGCGCAAGCCGAAGTGACCCGGACGCGCCCATTCCTTCGGCAAGCCGACACCATCGTCTGTAACGGTCACCAAAATTCTCTCTGCATCGGACTCAACGTTGATGCTCACGTGCGTCGCTTGCGCATGGCGCAACGCATTGATCAGGCCTTCTTGTACCACGCGATAGATCGCCAGCGTAACGCTCGGGCCCAGATCACCCGCGAGCGTATGCCGAAGCGACAGCGCAACCGAGGGGAATCGCCGCTGCCAGTCGCGCACCAGGCTTTCCAGGGTCTCTGCGAGGCTCAGTGTGTCGAGCTCAGGAGGCATCAGGCGCGGTATCAGGCCGTGCATCGCGTCGTAAAGCCGTGCTGCCTCATCGGAGATCAGTCGGGCCGTGTCGCCCATGGCGGGCTCTTTTGCCTGATTGGCGATTGCGAGCGCCAGGCTGCGGATGGCCGTGACCGACTGGCCGAACTCGTCGTGCAGCTCGTGTGCGATCAGGCGGCGCTCCTCGTCGATGCGCTGCTCGACGAGCTTGGCCATCTCACGGCGCTCCTCCAGACGGTCCTGGGCTTCGCGCGCGCGGCGTTCGGCTTGCACGTTGTCCTCGACCGCCTGGGCCATGCGGTTGAAAGCGGAACCGATCGCATGGGCTTCGGGACCCGCCAGCGGTGGCAGGCGAAACGCGAGATCGCCCCGTTGGATGCGCTCCAGGCCGTTGGCGATCACCGGAAAAGGCGCCAGTGACCGGTCCACCAGCCAGAAAGCCATGCCATTGACGACAATCAGCATGGCCAGAGCGAGCGCCAGCAGCCGCGTCAGATCATCCCAGGCATCGAGCACCGAGCGGGAGGTCTGTGCCTGGACGCTCAGCGCAAAGCCCCCCGGGAGCAGGAAAGTGTGGCGCGGCTGTTGGGCCGCGAGCACCTGCCTGAACCAGGTCGGGGCCTCCCGGCCGGCTTTGTAGGTGGGAGGCGGCGATTGGTAGAGGATCTCTCCTGCGGGAGAGCGCAGGACGATGTCGTTGGCCCGCACGCGACCGAGCTGCTCCAGAAACTGCTGCACGACCTCCGGCCCACCGGTGCGCGAGTAGATGACGGCGAGGCGACCCAGCAGCTGTGAGGCGACCTGATTGGCGGCCTCGATCTCCTCCCGGATGGAACTGCGCATGTCGCGGATCTCCGAGGCGATCAGG
>CAZLYG010000302.1:0-6684 GCA_964563075.1 uncultured Steroidobacteraceae bacterium
CTCGGAAAACTTGAGCGCCTCTCATCACGAATTAACGGGACAGGACACTAGGGGTTAGTGATAACCACGCGCGGCAATTCCTCGTATGGGCTGTATCGTTCGATGATGTCGGATGCAGGCACCTGAACGTGCAGTTCTGGCCCGTCGTGCCATGATATGTCCAGCGCGCTGAACGATGGACGAAAGTCCAGAATGACCGCCTTCTCAGGCTTGCCGGCTGTACCCATAACCAGACGAGCTCGCGATTTGCTGTGGTCGCGGCACATCGTGAATTGCATCTGGCTGTAGAACTTCTTGTCCGGAGAATACGCAGGATCGCTCTCTCTGTAAGTGCATTGAGAGGCTTCGAATTCGAGCCCGACGATGAGAGCGACCGCTGCCGCGCAGATGGCAAGAACGATCATCCATCTACTTGGACGCCTCATATCTCCTCTTCCTTCTGCAAGCCGGCTCGTGATGCCGAGTCGTCATGGCGTTCCTGTCTTATACCCCTCCATTGGCTCGGTGCGGAATGACCACTCGGTATGCTCATCGTAGAACTCCTGAAATTCAGGCGGCCCGTCATCACGGAGCTCGACCCGTTCCTTACCGCAGGGACCGTCGTCGCAATACCACTTTCGACTGTAGAAGCGCGACAGCAGATACCCTTCCGTGACCTTGTCATGCTCCCAGACGTTCCAGATGAGATGCCAGGTGATAGTGGGCCCGAGCTCGGGCTCGATTCCTTCAGGCGTGAGCTTCGGGGCGACCCCGAACTCGGCCTCCACTTTGCCAAAGCCGGGAATCCTGATCTTGCTCAGCTCGTACCTGTGATTGTAACTTTTAAAGAACTCATTGCGGAGCACTCTCTCGCCCTTGCGGCAAAGCAAACCCAGAGGGTCGCTGCCGGAAAGCGGGTCTCCGTAGGAATACGCGTAAATAGATCGGCCCAACGTGCGCCGTCGTACTCGACGGCGATATCGCCAGTGCGTGCGCGGACTTGGAAGCGTTCGAGCCGGTAGCAAGCGTGCCGTCCTTGGGTTTTCGACCCGGATGCGAGTTTTTCCTTAGCCGCGGCTGCCGTCAAGGAGCGGCGTCACGCCGCGCTTTCACGGATGCGACTAAGGGCAGAGCCGACGCGAGTCCGTTGACAGGGTAACCTTCAAGGTTATAGCGACGCCCGCCCGCTCACGAGTCCTCGTGGGCGGGCGTCGCTTGCCCGCTCGCACAACCTCCGGGGGCTCGGTCCTGCAAAGCCCATGCGGCCGAAGGCCCGCAGCAGCCGCGAAGCGGCTGGCAGGGGCTTTGCTCTTGAAGGGAGCCCCCTTGGGGCGGCGGGGCGGTGTGCCGCGCGGTAAGCACGGCACGCACAGCGAAGGGTGGGTGGGGACAACAACCCGCGCGGCGGGAGCCGCGCACCTTTCAGCGTGCGGTGGCCGATTCCGACGCATCAGCGATCTACTCAACGCACGAGAACGCTCATCGCGCGCCCACACTCGCGCACGCTGCCGGGCGGGCACTTGAACATAGCGCAAATTATACGGGGCGAAGCCCGAACAGTCGGACCGGCAGGGCCGACTGCGTATAATTTTCTTGCGTTATGTTTTGGTGCCCGCCTGAAGCCCCCTTCCAGGGGGATGGGGGGTCTTGGCTCTCAGCGTGCGCTGTTAGGATGGTCGACCCGTCTCCGCCTCGTCAGCTTCTTCGGCGGCTTCAGCCGCTAAAGAGGACAGCAAGGCATCCGTTTCACTCCCGCAGACCTCGGGCGCCGCCTTGCGCGGCGCAGGGCGCAGCTTCGCCGGATGGGTCGCATCGTGGATCTCGCGCAGCTTGTCGATCGAGACGTGCGTGTAGATCTGAGTGGTTGAGAGATCCGCGTGTCCGAGCATCGCCTGGATGAAGCGGATATCCGCGCCGTTCTCCAACATGTGCGTGGCGCAGGCGTGACGGAACAGGTGGCAGGCACCGGGCTTGTGGACGCCGGCGAAGTGCATATAGCGGCGCACCCGATCGGCGACATACTGCGGCGGCATCGGCTCGCCGTAATCGGTCAGGAACAGCGCCTCGCAGTCGGCCACGAGCAACTGCGGCCGTCCCTCCAGCATGTATTTCTCGACCCAGGCGGCGGCTCGCTCACCGATCGGAACGACTCGATCACGGCGACCTTTACCCTCGCGCACGACCACGAGCCGCCGGGTGAGGTCCACGTCGTACAGTGCCAACCCCGGCAGCTCCATGCGCCGCAAGCCCGTCGAGTACAGTGTCTCCAGCATCGCCCGGTCGCGCAGCCCCTGGGTACTGGTGGGCTCGGCCTCGCGCAAGATCGCCTCGACCTCCGGCACCGAGAGGATCACACGCGGCAGGTGCTTGGGCGTGCGTGGGAGCGTCAACTCCGAGGCCGGGTTGTAGAGGATGTGGTTCTCGCGACCCAGCCACTTGAAGAAGGTTTTCAAGGGGGCCAGACAGCCGAACTGCGAGCCCAAAGTCATCGGCCGGCCATCGCTCTTGCGGTGGTAGTACAGATGCCGCTGGTAGCGCTCCAGGACCGGTTTGGTGATGTCCCTGGGGTCCTGGAGCGTGCGCTCCTCACACCAGCTGATGAAGCGCCGGATGGCCACCCGGCGCGCCCGGATGGTGTCCTCGGAGTACCCCGACACCCGCATCCAGTCGAAGTGCGCCAGCATGTAGTGTGTCAGGGGAAGCTCAGCGAGCGCATCCAGGCGCCCCTGCCGAGGACCGGGCGGCTTCGGCCACACGGTCTTGCGGTGCTTCAACCGCTGCCCTCTGCGCGGCATCGGTGTTGCTCAACCCGCAGCCGCCTCGGCAGGCAAGTACGGTGCCGAACGGGCGGCACTCGGGGTAAGGCGTGCTTTCGCGTGCGCTTCCGATAAGGCCGCTACAGTGCTGCCTTTATCGGCTTGCGCGTGTGAGTGGGCACCCTGACCACCGGCCGACGACTCCCCGGCCACGCCCCGACTGCTCCCGACTGCCCCTCATTCGACCCCGACCGCTCGGCGTCGTACCCGCGTTTGAGCGTCTGGGCATCGATCAAGCCGCTGGCATGCGGGGCGGGACTATCGGCCTTGCCGTCGAACACGAGCTCGTACTCGAAGGACTGACCACGACCGCCGCGATGCACCAGGAGGTATTCCAGCTCCACCAGCCGCCCCAGATGGATCTTCAACTGCGTATCACCCCAGCGCGTATGCTCGCGCACCGTCCGGCGACTAAAACGATAGTCCGAGCGCCGGATCTGCTGCACGGCGCAGTCCGCCTCGACCATCTCCACCACCAAGCCCAACAGCCGGCGCGTCTGCGGCGGCAGCTCATCGAGTGTGCGCCCCAGGACCTCGTGAGCGAGCTGGTTGGCCAGGGCGACATCGCCGAGCGTGACCTCGACATACCGGTACTCCCGATCGCCGTGCCGAAGCGTTTTCACGTCCCGCTGGTGCTGGTGCAGCAGCGCGATCACATCGATCAGCGTCAGGTACTTCTCGTGATCGCGCCGGGTGCGCGTACGGTCATCCAGGAACGTCAGCCGGTCAGCGTACGGGTTCACTACCGCCAGCGGCTCCAGCAACCGCTGCGCGTTCTGGTGCACTTTCACGATCTGCTCGCGATCCATCCGGGCCGTGAGCCCGGCGAGTGTCCGTCGAGCCCGCTGTGCGGCGTGGATCGCCTGGGTCTGCTGTCTGCCCTCATCCACCGAGAGCACCAGGCACCGGTTCAACAGCTCCTCATCGATCTCCGCCGCCGTGGTGGTGAGGGCGATCATCACCGGACCCTCGACGTGATACTCCTCAGTTGTCAGCTTCCCCGTAGTGGGGTCCTTAGAGGTCGAGGCGATGGTCAGCTCACCCTCGCTCTGCAGCAGCTTCAGGGCATAACTCGCCCGGTGCGCCCCTTCTTCTTCGGCGATGGCGAGCAGCTTGTGTTTCAAGTTCATCTCGCCCATGTAGAACAGGCTCTGCCCGGTCATCGCCGAGTAGACGATGCGATCCTCCGCCGGCACGAAGCGCAGGACTGCGTCCAGCAATGAGGACTTGCCCGCAGCACTGGTGCTTTGGATCAACAGCGCCAGCGGTCGCTCGAGCTTGCGCGAGACCGCCGCCAGATACCCCACCAGCGCATTGCTGCGCTCGCCCACGATCCCGCACGCCTCGAAGTCATCGGCCAGGCGCTTAAGCAGATCGGGAGCCTTCAGCAGTGCCAGCGCCGCCGCTCGCTCACCCTCGCTGACTGCGACCGCGGCGGGTTTCACTTCGAGTGCCGTGCGCAGCGCTTGCTCCTGCAGCGCTTCACACTGCAGCAGCACCCGGCCCAGGTCGGCCTTGATCAGATCATCCTGGACTTGCAGCTCCCCAGCCGCCTGGGTGATGAAGATCGCCCGCGCCCGGGCGCTGTAGAGCTCGAACGTATCCACGTGCACCCCTTCGCCCTGGGTGACCAACAGATTCACCTTCAGTGTCTGCAGGCTCAGGTTCTTCTCCAACCCCCGCACGCGATAGCGCCGCTCACCGAAGCTGAACACGTGCTCGCGCTCGGACCCGATCGCCTCACTGCTCGGCGCCGACGGCTGCGCGGGTGCATCCGGGATCACCTGGGCCGGGAGTAGGCTGGCCGAGGGAGGCGCAACAAGAGGCGCTGCGAGCGCTGCGGACACCGCCGGCGGCGCGACAGGTTCGACTGTCATCGAGCTGCCTAGCCCGGCTCCCTCTTTAGCCGCGGCTTCCTCGACTGCCGTCGTGGGAGCGGCTAAAGCAGGGACCGGCGAGGATTCCACCGCACCAGCGGCCGTAGTGCTCCTCAGAGGCCCTGACTGCCCCGTGTCGAGCGCAGCCGCTGTGCGGGGCGCAGCCCGGGTGCTGGGCGCAGCCCCCTTTCCCAACCACTGCGCCGAGCGGATCGCGACCCCTAAGCTTTTGTTCGCCGGCCCCACCTTCAGCGCGTACTCGTTCGCGTCCATCCCTTTCGGGAAGTGGATCCGGTAGCAGTCGAGGCCTTCGGCGGTGAGGCGCTCGGCGAGCTTGGCTGCCGCCCGCTCGCCGGCCTCATCCCGATCGTAGGCGATCAGCACCCGCTCGATGCGGTGCTGTTGGAAGGCGGCCAGGTGATCGGCGGTGAAGCCCTCCACGCCGTAGCTGCTGGTGACATTGCGATAACCCGCGCACCAGAAGGTGAGCGCATCGATCAGCGCTTCACACAAGATCACTTCTTTCGAGGTGCCGAGCGCCGCTTCATTCCAGACACCCCGGTGCGGACCGGGCAGGTACAGGTGCAGCGGCGTGCCGGTGCGCAGATGGTCATTCAACTTGCGCCCATAGACCTCCGTCACTTCACCGGTTGCGGTGATCACCGGGATCACGAGTGAGCCGTTGAAGTGCTCGTGCCCGCTCTCGCGGTACACCCCGATGCGTTGCAGCGCTCCGCGCAGCTCCGCCCCCGCGACCCGCGTCTTTTCCGGCAACCGATAGCCGAGCGTGCGATTGGCGAAGCCCAGCTTGAACGTGCGGATGGCTTCAGGACTGTCGATCCCGCGCCGCTTCAGGTACTCCAGCGCCTCGGGACTCTGCAGCAGCCCCTGGTGGTAGTACTCGATGACCTGCCCCAGCAGCTTCGCATCGTCCGCGTCCTGCTCGAACGCCGCGGGCAGCTTCTTCACCGTGGACTGTTTCGGTGGCGGTGCAGCGGCGACTGCAGACGAGGAAGCGGCTAAAGGCAGCGAGTCGTTCTGCAGCAGCTCCACCGCGTGCCGGAACGAGACCCCTTCCGCGCGCATCACCCAGTCGATCACCGTGCCGCCGGCCTGGCAGGCCCCTAAGCAGTGCCAGAGGTTCTTGGAGGGCGTGATGACAAGCGAGGGCGTGCGATCTTCGTGGAACGGACAGCGGCCGTGCAGATCCGCACCGTGCTTCGTCAGCACCACCCCGCGTGCTTCCGCCAGACGCTGCACGGACACCGCCTGCTTCAGATGCTCGATCACACCGTCCGGGATGCGTGCCACGTCGCCGTGCCTTCAGTCCGCGCAGGATCGGTGTGCGCGCTTGCGGTCCGACTCCGCCACGCGCAGCTCGATCACTTCCAACACCAACCGACCCGGCATCACCTGAACCCCCACCTTCGCGCCGATCGCGAAGCCGGCCTCATCGAGCCAGCGTCCTTGCAAGCGCAGCGTCGGCATCGAGGGCCGTGGTCCGTACGGCGGCTTGCGGCTATCGCCCGCTCCCCGGTGGCACATGGTCATGCGGCGTAAGGTTTTCATCGCGGCGGCTCCTTCGCAAAAATCTGTCAAGTACCCTGAGGGGAAAATAACTCCGTTGCATTGTACTTCGTATCGGAGTATTGTCAACCGCGTTATGACGAGAAGCCTCTAGCCTATGCACCTGCTCAACCGCCCCGAACACCCGTGCATGGCGATCTCCGCAAGCGAACGCGCCTTCTTCGAGCGCCTCGGCACCCGCATCGCCGAGCTGCGCAAGGGACAGGACATCACCCAGGTCGAGATGGCCAAGACCCTCGGGGTCTCCCAGCAGACCATCAACTCCTACGAGGTCGGCAGGAGGCGGATCCCCGTGTCGGCGCTGCCGACGCTCGCCCGTGCTCTCGGAGCGTCCTTGGAAGAGCTGCTGGGTGAGGAGTCGGCCGAAGCCGCTAAAAAGCGCGGCCCCGCCCCGAAGCTGCAGCAGCAGATCGAGCGCATCCAGC
>CAZLYG010000303.1:0-6680 GCA_964563075.1 uncultured Steroidobacteraceae bacterium
TATCGTTCCGCTTGGGGTGCCAACGACAGCACATCGAAAATGGCTACCGGCCGGCGCGCCGGCCGCGCTATGGAGGGACGGTGGAGCGACTCATTGGTACCTTTATGCGCCGCATGCGCCTCATTCCGGGTAACACATTCAACGAAATCCTCGACAAGAAAACTCCTTACGCGGCTCAGAGTGCGGTTTTGAGGCTCGAGGACCTGGAGCGTTGGTTCACCAACGAGGTCACGGCATACCATCACGAGCCACACCGGATGTTGGGTCGCACCGCCCCCATCACCGCGTGGAATCGGGCCTGGCAAACCTCCCGCGGACTCATACTGCCGACGTACCCCGCGGATGCGCACACGCTGTTCACAGATCTTCTGCCACATGAGTCTCGTGTCGTTGATCGCGCGGGCATTCATCTCTACCAGCTGCGATATCGCTGCGATGAACTCGCGCCCTACGTGAACTCGGACATCAAACGGGTCATTCGCTTTGACCCCCGTGACATCTCGGTAGTGTGGCTCGAGCGTCCAGAAGGAGGGTACCTCGAGGTCCCCTGGACGAATCGAGCATGGCCGAGACTGTCGCTGTGGGAATGGAACGAGATTCGCCGCCGCGACGGCCTGCGTGACAAGGAAGCCGACCCAGAGACCGTTCGTCAGTGTCTTGCTGAGAACGACCGCCTGATCGCTGAACGGGCCGCGCAAGGTCAGCTCCGCGCTAGGCGGCGTCGCGCACGAGCTGAGCGCTGGGGTAAGGATGACGCGGGCGCTAAGCCGGTTGACGTGGCCGTGGCGGTGTCCGTACGGGGGCGAACCAGCCGCCGTAGAAAGCCTATGAGACCCGCCCAAGCACTGCCCCCTCTGCCACGAACGCAGCTCGACGTCACCTTGGCGTCCGTCGAGAGCCCCGTCGCCTTCGAAGTGCTGGAGTAGTCACGTGAGCAACGATTCGGAAATCTCAATCGATCCCGTCGTCGACTGCGCGCGGACCCCGTCATCGATGCCACGACAGACCGGGGTGGTCGAAGCGGCGCAGGGCGATCGCACTGGCCTCAATGGCAACGCCGGTGTTGCGGGCTCGGTGGATGCCGCCCTGTCACACCTCGATCCGGTGAGTCGTCCGATCGCCGGGAATGATGATTTCGCGCGTGCGCGGCACATTCTGAAGGACTTGTATCTCAACCATCCGCCGGCTCAGTCCATCGAGCGGCAAATTGAGCAACTGATCCGCTTGCCGCGCCGAATCCGCATGCCGGGTCTGTTCCTGTGCGGCGAGTCGGGAATGGGCAAGACGCATCTGCTTCGCCGTATTGAACGCCGGCACCCCGAACACGATGACCCGCAAGGCAAGCGGCGAATCCGCCCGGTGTTGTACGTGCAGGTACCGGCCGCCCCGTCCGTGCGCAGCCTGCGACGAACCCTGATCGATGAAGCCAACATTCCATTCCTTGACCACCCCTCGCGGCCGCTGCCCGAATCCATCCTGCGGCGTGGGCTCGCCGCTGCCGGTACCCAGTTGGTAGTACTCGATGAGGTACACAACGTGGAACACGTGCAGTGGAACCAGCGGCGACTTCTACGAGATTGGCTACGATGCTTCTCCAATGCGACGCAGTTGCCTCTCGTGCTCGCGGGGACAGATGAGTTCGAGAACGCTATCAATGCAGATCCTCAACTCGCCAGTCGATACCCGATCGTACGTCTGCCGCGCTGGAGTTCGGGACCCGACCTCGCTGCGTTTCTTCAAGGCTACGAGCGCGCTTGTCCATTGCGGCTTGCGTCCCGACTGAGTGAGCCGCAGTTCATGCGGGCCCTGCTGGATGAAACCGAGGGGATCACGGAGTATGTGATCCGCAGCCTGCAGGCGGCTGCACTGGTCGCGATTCGTGAAGGAACTGAGCGGATCACCGCCGACTACCTGACGTGGTGGCGAGATCCGCCATTACTGGCGCACTACCAGAAGGGTGATGACGAGTCAGAGCTTGGCGAACTTGCCGCGGCGTGGCTTCGCGATCACCGCCGAGACGCTCAGCCGGTTCCAAAGGTCAACAGCCGTAAACCCCACAACCGAGCGACGATTTCTTCCGGAGATGCCTCGTGGCAGGGACCTTTGTAGCCAAGTCACCGCCGCGAGTGCGCAGCCGGCTCAACTTGGCCCCCCGACAGCACGAGGACGAGAGCCTGTCTTCCTGGCTGGAGCGCCTTGGCGGCTGTTATGGACTGACGATGGGCGAATTATTGCGGTGGTTGGGATACCGAGCCGCTTTCTCCTACGGGCAGGCACTCATTGACTTGGATGTGCACCCCCCGCGTGACCTGAGCGGCATCCTTGAACAGCACACCGGGGTTCCGGCGCGCAGCTTCGACGAGCAGCGCTTGAGTACCGAGGGGGTGCTACCCATTGGGCTGCGCCGATCGTTTTGCCCTCGATGTTGGGTCGAAGACGGTCCGTACCGACGCCGCGAGTGGGCCAGTGCCTGGTCACTGGTGTGTACGCGCCACAGGAGACCCCTTCGGGAAAAGCCCGCGATTGAACTACCGGCTGCGCGGCATGCCGAGGACTCGTGGCTTGCGTTTTACGATACGCCGCGCCTGTGGCGTGGTGAACTGAACGCTTGGGAAGAGCCAATCTGGATTCAGATCTGCCATGCGCTTGGCGTGAACCCGCAGATCGAATTCCTACGCGCCTATCGCTGGCTGCGTGAGCTACAAGCAGGCGGCGCAGGAGTCGGGGGTGGGGTGCGAATGGAGGACTGGCCCGTCAGGCGCGATTTGGCGATGTATGGGGTCCTCAAATTTCGGCGGCCCGCGATCCTTCAGATTCTGGACCCCGGAATTGAGGCGTCACGGCTGATCCAAACTGGCCACCGACCGGAGGTCTGCGGGATCGTAACGCCGGAGGCGGACTACCATGTGAGACTGTTCGCCGCGACC
Source organism: uncultured Steroidobacteraceae bacterium (assembly GCA_964563075.1). Lineage (GTDB taxonomy): Bacteria > Pseudomonadota > Gammaproteobacteria > Steroidobacterales > Steroidobacteraceae > 13-2-20CM-66-19. The sequence continues at coordinate 2,928 of CAZLYG010000303.1, forward strand.
GTCGCCTGGCATGTGTGGGAGCTGATCACCCGCGGCGATTGGCGTTGTGCGGCCAGGGCCAAACTCGCTGACGCGCTTGGCGATCGTAATCGTTGGAACGACGAGGACTGGTGGCTTGAGCGCCGTCTCTATATGTGGCCGGAGGATTTGAAGTTAGCGGGCCGCCGCGTGTTTCGCAAGGAAGCGGGCGGCACGCTGCTTCCGCCGTGGGCGCCGTGTCGGGACTATTGCACTCATCACCTACCTCGAGGTGCCCGGGGCGTTATTGTCCCGCGGGAGGGGTGGCGCTGCCGATGGACCGCGTCGGGGGAAATACATGACGCGAATCGCTGACTCACGGTTAAGAAGGATGTCACGGCAGGACGATCGCCAGTGCGCTCGCGTCAGGTGTTTCGTTGTGATCGGTGAACCGAGTCGCGGCGGGCCCGGGTTGAATCCCGCGAGGGACACGATGCCTACTCCAGTCCGCGAAATGAGGCTCGCGTGCGCAACGAAGTCCTGCTGAGGACGCCATATCGCAAGGGGGCTCGCCTGAACCTCGTTCCCCGGCTGCGCCCCGATGAAACCCTGTCGTCTTGGCTCGAGCGTCTTGCCGGCAGATATGCCATGAACCCTCTGGGGCTTTTGCAGTGGATGGTATATCCCTGCACCCGCAGCTCGAGTCACCCCGTCGGCAGTCGCGGTGTCGGAAGGCTTGATCTCGACATCGAGCCGCCGCTCGATTTGCCGCGGACGCTCGCGCACCATTGCGGTACGTCCGCCACGGAGATCGAGGCGCTTCGGCTGCCAGCATACGGCACTCTGCGGGACGCATACCGACGCACGTTCTGCGCCAGCTGCTGGGCGGAGGACGGTCCGTACCGTCGCCGTGAGTGGGCGAGCGGTTGGTCGATGATATGCGTTCGGCATCGGCAGCTCCTGTGCGAGAGAGCGCATATCGAGGACGACCTGCGCGACGTCAGCTCATGGATCGCGTTCTACGATTCGCCAATGGAGTGGAAGACCACGCGCCCGCCTTGGGAAGGAGAGATGTGGCAGGAGATCTGTGTCACCTTCGCGGTCAATCCGAGAACGGAGTTCTTCCGAATGTGGCGTTGGCTGGCTGATCTGCAGTCTTTGGCGTCACTCGCGCGGGACTTCCCACACATCCATCACGCCAACGCCGGTGACCCGTGTCAAGGAGACGTGCGCGTAAAGCGCGACCTGACACTGTATGCGCTATTCAAGTTTTGGAATCGTGCGTTCCTAAAATATCTCGTTCCCGCTCTCGATGAGATTCATCTCACTCGAGGTTGGGACGAAGACCTCTGCATGCACTCAGCTCCGAACACGAACCTCAGAATGCGACTGTTGGCGTGCCTGGCAGGCCGGCATCTGTGGGAATGTCTAGAGCGAAGAGTGAGAGGGCGTACAGGTCAGGTCAGTCTTAAGCGATACCTCGGCGACTCGCAGCGCTCGACCGCTGAGGAGTGGTGGCTGGAAGCGCGCATCCGCTCATGGCCTGCGCGGTGGCAAGTAGCCGGAAGAGAGATCTTCGGCCTCACGTTCGCGTCGTTTGTAGCCCCGCGCCAATGGTCCTGTTACGAATCGTGCATCTCCGGTGAATCGCGCGTCGTCCGCCCTGGGACTGAATTTCGGCTCCCGCCGACTTGGCAGTGCCGGAGGGACTGTCCGAGGGAGGTGATGCTCGAGGAGCAAGCTCGTCTCGAACGCGCGCGTCTGAAAGCACCTGCGGCGTGCAACACGGTTCCCGGCCGGGCGTTCGGATGATGATTCTCACGGGTCGCGCTCATCGGTCAGCAGATTCGCGGCGCGCGATCGCTGGACCACTCCCGGCTGAAAATACCGTAAGAAGGTCGCTAGGCTCCGGTGGCCGGTCATGTCCATCGCTTCCTTGATCGGCACGTTCTGCCTGCCCGCCTCCGTCACGAACCCAGACCGCAACGAGTGCGCCCCGAAGTCGCCGGCCAACCCCGCCAACGCGGCACGGCGCTTCACGATGTGCCATACCGCCTGCGCCGAGAGCGGCTCGACGGCTTTGGTCTTCCGAATCCGCCGGAAGAGAGCGCCGGTGGTGATGCTGGCGGCCTCGAGCCAAGCGGTAAGGGCCTGCGCCGCCGGGCCGACGAGGGGTTTATCCGCATCCGAGTTCTGTGCTGTGCCCGCCTGATCCGTCTTGGAGTGGGTCAGACGATAGAGGTAAGTCTCCTCGTCGACCTTCACTAAGTTCTCGATCACCGCCGCAGCCACCTCCGAACGTCGCCGGCCGCCGGTAGCAAAGGCGAATAGGAGCAAGGCACGGTCGCGTACGCCCATCAGGCCGTCGGTGCAGGTCGCTAGCAGAGCTTCGAGCGGATCGCGGGTAAGAGCGGTCTTGCTCGCCGGCCTCACGCCGCGCGCCGCATACCCGCGACGGATGCGCCGAACGAGTTCCTGGACAGCCGGGTCGCGAGCGGGATTGGGTGCTTCGCGCATCTGGTGGGCTTTGGAGAGCACCGAGAGCCGGTGCAAGACCGTACTCAACGCTGGCGCACCCAGGTCCCCCTTGAAGCCGCCGTCGACGAGCGCCTGATCGATCGCCGCCGGAAGATCGTGAATGAACCGGCCGTCGTCGCTGACGCGCTGCACATGATCCACTAGAAACTGCAGTACCGCGGGCACCGGCACGGGGAGGGCGAGGGCGGCGCGATAGCGCAGCCGGAACCAAGCGGCCCAGTACCGAAGTGCGCCGCCGTAGCTGCGCACGGTGTTCGGCGATTCGCCCGCCTTGAGCAGCGCGCGGCCCGAGGCTTCCGCCTGCGTGTGCAGCACCTCGGGGTCCAGTGCGAGCACGCTGGCGTGCGGCACCAGCCCGTTCGGGTCGGGCGGAGCGGTGGCACGGCGTTTCCGCTTAGTCATATTTCTAATAGAATATGATGTAGATATCGCAGATGTACAGATCGACTCCCGATAAGCATCCCTTATCGTGAGTCACGTGAGCGAAGGGTAGGGCAGGAAATGAGCACCGTCCAGGGCGAGCAGCAGATCGAGGACGAACGCGAGACTGGTGACAACGTTGCGCGATTTTCCCGCCGAGCACCGCGGATTTCGCAAGCCGATGTATTTCGCGTCGCCGATGAGCTGTTGTTGGAAGGGCATCGGCCGACAATCGATCGGGTCCGGATGCGCCTCGGTCGCGGCTCCCCCAATACCATCAATGACCACCTCGACGACTGGTGGGCGAAACTCGGCTCTCGCCTGCGGGATGTGCCTGGCCACGAATTCCCGCAGCTCCCGGAACGCGTCGCCCAGGCCCTGCAACACCTGTGGAACGAGGCGCTGGACGGGGCGCGCGGGGCACTGCAGGACACCCTACTCGCTCGCGAGGATGCGATCGCCCAACGCGAACAGGCCCTCGACGAACGCACGCGGCAGCTCACGGAGCGTGAACAGGCCACGATGGCGCGCACCGGCGCGGTGGAGGAGGCCCTCGTCCTCGCGCGGGAGCAATTGGCTGCGGCCAATCAGCGTGCCCAGGCGCTGGAGCGGAGTGTGCAGGAGCGCGACGCGGAAGGCGCTCATCTGAGAAAGCGGCTCGACACCCTGGAAGCTAACGGTGCTGACTGGCGTGCCAAGCTCGATGCCGCGTCCGCCGCCCATCAGGCCGAACGTGGTCAGCTCCAAGAGCGCTATGCCGCAGCCGAAAGTCATTGGCTGCTCGAGGTCGATCGCGCCCGACAACAGGCCAAGGATGCGGCCAAAGAGCTCGAACAC
>CAZLYG010000304.1:0-6671 GCA_964563075.1 uncultured Steroidobacteraceae bacterium
ATAGAGGTTCGAGCAGATCATCGAGGTCTCGGTCATGCCATAACGCTCGAGGATATCGTGCCCGGTACGCTGCTGGAATTCCCGATGATGCTCCGCCGAGAGCGGCGCCGAGCCGGACACGAACAGGCGCATGTGCTTCGTTGACTGACGGGAGAGACGGGGGTCGCTCAGCATGCGCGTGTAATAAGTGGGCACGCCCATCATCACCGAGGCGCGCGGCAACATTCGCAGCACTTCCTCAGTGTCGTACTTCGGCAGGAAGAGCATGGAAGCGGCCGCTGCGAGCACGGTGTTCGTCGCGACGAACAGTCCGTGGATGTGAAATATGGGCAATGAGTGCAGCAGTACGTCCGAGCTCGTGAAACGCCACAGCCGCACCAGAGTGGCGGCGTTGGAAGCCAGATTGCCGCGGGTCAGCATCGCCGCCTTGGGCTTGCCAGTCGTGCCGGACGTGTACAGAAGTGCGGCCAGGAGATCCGGCGCGAGGTTGGGTACAGGCGCAGCCACCGCGGGTGCAGCCCCCCGGGCGGCCATCAACGTGCCGTCACCCGCGGTCCCCAAGGTCTGAATGCGCGAGCGGTCGCTTTCCGCCAGCAGCCCCGCGGTTGCGGACAGGTCTCCCGGCCTTACCACGATCAGCTTCGGCTCGGCGTCCTGGATGAAGTATTCCAGCTCGTGGGTGGTGTAAGCGGTGTTGAGTGGCACGAACACTGCCCCGATGCGCAGGCACGCGACATACAGAGCAATCGCCTCGACCGACTTGTCGACGCGCACGAGCACCCGCTCGCCGGCCGTCACACCGCAGCGAGCGAGGACCGCAACCAGCTCGCCCGAGAGTTGCTGCAGCTCCCCGTAGGTGAAGCACCGCCCCTGCGAAGTCTCGATGAACGTGCGGTCAGGCCCTTTGCGCAGCGCACTGGCGAGCCAGGCGCAGGGATCCGACGCGGACGGCCCCTCCGGGGACACCTTGCCCTGCTCTGCCACCCCTAGCCCCAGAACCGCGCCGAGGCGATGCGTGCGCCTTCAGACATGGCCTTGAGTTTCTCCCACACCACCGCGGGATCGACGGCGGCCTGCCCCACCCACGTGCCGTAGCCGCAATCACTCCCTGCGATGACGTTCTCGCGGCCCACCAGGTTGGCGTACCGCCCGATCCGCTGCGCAATCAGCTCAGGGTGTTCGATGAAATTCGCCTTCGACTCGATGACGCCCGGAATCAGCACCTTGCCATCGGGCAGCTTGACGCGCTCGAAAACCTGCCACTCGTGGGCATGGCGCGGATTGGCGGCCTCCAGGGCGATCCCGCTGGGGCGCGCACGGAACACCAGGTCGATGATGTCCTCGAGCGGCACATCGCAGTGGTGCGGGCCTTCATAGTTACCCCAGCACAGGTGCAGGCGCAGCTGCTCCGGGCGCGCACTCCCGAGGGCATGGTTGAGCGCCTCGATGTGCATCTGTGCGCGGCCGCGGAATTGCTCCAGACCGAGGTTCGCGTACTGGATGTGGCGCCCCATCGCCAGGTCGGGACAATCGATCTGCAACACGAATCCTGCCTCGAGCAGCGCGGTGTATTCGCTGCGCATCGCATCGGCGATGGCGTAGAGATACGCTTCCTCGCTCGGGTAGTAGTCGTTGCGGAAGAATAGAGATATCACGCCCGGCGAGGCCGCGCTCACGAACACATCTGCCGGGTTGGCACCGGCCAGTGCCGCCTTGAGGTTGTCCACGTCGTGACGTACAGCGGCGGGGTCGCGCACCTTGATCGGTGCGTTACAGGCCGGTGTCTTACGGCGCGAGCGGCCCGGGTCGTTGAACGCGCGCTTCGCAAGCTCCGGAAACCCGACGAGATCCTGGTATACGAACGTGTTGCCCGTGCCCCCGAACCCCTCCAGGCGGTCCTTGATATAGGTGGCGTAGCTGGGTTTGGACATCTCGCCATCGTTGACGATGTCAACGCCTGCAGCGAGCTGCTTCTGCACCACCTCGGCCACCGCGCTGCGAATTCTGCCCGTGAGCGCGGCAGATTCGACCGGAATGCCCTCCTCTTTGGCGAACATCATGTCCACCAGATCGGGCGGTCGAGGCAGGCTGCCCGTGTGGGTGGTGAGAAATCGATCGACGCTGCGTTTCATAGAGGCACCGTACAGCGCTGGAACCGGGCATGCTACTGGTTTCCCGGGTCGTCCGCAGCGTGGGCGCACCATGAGCGCTCCAGGTCGCGTACGATGCGCAAATGGGCAACTCATCGGCGTCCGACGTCGAGAAAGCACGCGAAGAAGCCTCACGCTGGCTGGGGCGTCTGGGCAGAGGCCTGCGGGATGACGAAGGCACGCGGCTGCGCGAGTGGCTCGAACAGCCGCTCAACCGAATGACCATCGCCGAGTCCGCCCGACTGTGGCACCCGCCGGAGGTTCTTGCGGTTCTGGGCGAGCTCGTTCCCCTCAGCCAGGACCTCGCTAAGCGCAAAGCGCCGAGGAGCGGAACTCTGATGATGTCGCTCATGGCTGTGGCCGCCACGGGCGTCGTTCTCGCGGCTGTCCTCGCCCTCGGCGGCAAACCCATGTGGGAGTATCTGTTCAATCGCTCACAAGTCTGGCTGCCTTCCGTTGGCGGGAAGACCTACGTCACTGCCGTCGGGGAAAAGCGTACCGTCAGCCTTCCAGACAACAGCACAGTGCAGCTGAACACGCACACGCGGATGTTCGTGAATTACGGAGCTACTTCGAGGGACGTCCATCTTCTGTACGGTGAAGCTGCTTTCCACGTGCGCTCCGGTGACCGTCGGCCGTTCAGCCTGCTTGCCGGCGGGCACCGCCTGGAGGTCGAGGGCACGGGCCTCGACGTTCGTGTCCTGTCAGCCGACACCGTTCTGCTTACGGTGACCGAAGGTAACGTCAAAGTGCTCTATTCGTCGTCCGAAGAATCGCTGGATACGCCAGCCCTGGCGCGGCTGCACGACAACTACACTTACGATGACACCACCGTGGGCGCGATGGCAACCGCCCTCCTCGAGCCGGGCTTCCTGTTCGCTCGCAAGATCGCGGCAAGCGATGCGGATGCGCGGCTTGCCTGGCAACAGGGTATGAGTCGCTGAAGCGGACTTCCGCTTGGCGCCGCGACACGCGCTTGGCGCCGCGACACTCAGGAGCGCATCGTGCTCACGTCGCTTTTGCCGCCGGCGGCAAGATAGCGCAGCGCCTCCGGCACGAACGTGAGGTCGGTGGCCTCGCGGACAGCGAGACGCATCTGTGTCTCCAACACGTCTTCCGGCACCGGGTTCTGGTATCCCTCCAGACATCGCGAGAGAGCCGACCCACCGGATACACCTTCGGTACGAGCCACGCGGTACGCTTTCACAATGAGCGCTTCGGCTGCACCCGGCGTGAGCATCAGCGGCAACAACGGCTCGATCTGCTGCAGTTCCTGCGCTGCGATCGGCAAATCGTAGCGCTGAGCCAGCGCGGCGAGCAGGCCGCCGCTCTCGGCACGCGTAGTCGTGGGCAGAATCGGAACCTTCAGGTCGATGCGTCCCGGGCGCTTCAGATCCACCTCGATCAGATCGGGCCTGGAGGAAGCGAGCACCCACACGACCCGGCCGCGATTGGCCGTGTCCGACATCTCCTGGGCGATCATCGAGTACAACCGCCCGGAGAGGCCGCTGTCGCCGGTGCCGGCCTCGCGCCGCCCGAGCGTCTGATCCGCTTCGTCGATGAACACGATGCAGCGGCCGAGAGCGCGGATCAGCCGGAAGATCTTTTCCAGGTTGCCTTCGCTCGAGCCCACCCACTTGTCGCGAAAGTTCTTCAGCTTCAACACCGGCACGGCCGCCTCGCCAGCCAGGCATTCCACCAGGAATGTCTTGCCCGTGCCGATCGGACCGCACAGCAGATACCCCATGGGGAGCGCGCGCAGATCGTTGGCACGCCAGAGTGTCACGTCCTGGCGCAACCACTTCTTCAGCGCCTCCTGCCCGTGATAGTCCTCGAGCGTGCGCCTGGACTCCACGAACTCGACGAGACCGGGCGCATCGTGCTCGACCATCTCCTTCTTGAGCACGGAGAAATCCGAGGCACGCAACGTCTGGCCGGTATGCGCGCGGACCTTCGTCAGCTGCTCGAGCGTGCTCACCGACACTCCTGTCATTGCAGCGGCCAACGCAGGTAGATCCGTGCCGGCCGGAATGGTCCGCGTAAATTCCTTCTGCAGCAACGTGAGCGCAGACTGCAGCTCGGGCACAGAGGGCAGCGGTATGCGCACCAGCGTGGATTGCGGCGCATAGGCGATGAGGGGCTCGAGATCGTTCAGATTGTCGGCGATCAGCAGGCTCGCAAACGGCAGCTGCGTAAAGGGAGCGCTGGAACCCCATTCCCGAACCAGGCTGGTGAGGCTCCCGTGCTCGAAGCCATTGCCACCCGCGGGCAGCAGCTGGTCGGCGCCGCGGATGATCACCGCTACCTGTACGGCATCTCCGCGTCCCAGCGCGCTCAGGTTGCCCAGATAGCGCGCGTAGCGGCTGACGAAGCGAATCGCTCCCAGCGGATCGTGTGGAACGCTGCGCATCGCCGTGGGCACCCACTGCGCGAGGCGATCGCTGCCTCGCTCCACCGTCAAGCCGTTGCCCAGGTCGTACGAGAACACCACATCGAAGCTGGCGAGCAGCTCGTCCTGGATATAGCGCTCGATGGGGACCAGCCGCCCGCCCACAGCCAGTCGGTCGTGAACGTTGCCGTAGAGGATGAATTGGCCGGAGGCCCCGCTCTCGAACGCGACATTCAGCTCCATCGCCCATTCCGGCGCGCTCTGTGCTGCCGGCATCGTCACCAGATTCTTGCGCATCATGCGATGGCTCTCAGGTGTTTATAAAGTCCATGCGGCTCAGTGGGTTATACTGCATGGGGTGACTTGGCGCCAGTGCCGGGACTTGCATTCCGGCGGCCGCGGAACTACCTGTTGGGCAGAGGCAGAGGCGGCAGACACTACGGAGCTCCATGATGGCTACAGGTTGGGCGGGTGACGGCGCGGTTCAGGACCAGATCGATGCCACGGTGAAGGATGGCATCAGTCGTGCACAGAGCCGCTTGTCGCAAGGGCCCGCGCTCACACACTGCGCCCACTGCGGGGCGCCCATTCCGGAGGCCCGGCGCACGGCCCTCCCCGGGGTGCGGCTGTGCGTCGCCTGCCAGGAAGCGGACGATCGCGAGAACCAACACTTCAGTGGCTACAATCGGCGCGGGAGCAAGGATAGTCAGCTGCGTTAGGGCAGCGCGCTGCATGAATTAGAACGAGAAAGGCGAGCAGCTCCATGGACTTCGCGACCTACATCCGGGCATTCAACACCGGCGACGACGCAGCGCTGGTCAGAGATTTCTACGCTCCCGACGTCCACTTTCAGAGCGGCCCGCGCATCCTGCGCGGCGCGGACGAGCTGCTCAGTTTTCTCAACTGGGCGCACGATGGCATCCGCGAGACCATCCGCGCCCAGACGGTGATGCAGGATGGGAAGCACATCTTCGCCGAAATCGACATGGACTTTCATGCCACGAAAGACAAGCCGGACTTCACCTTCGGCGCTCTGAAGAAGGGTGAATTCACGACGGTCAAGTTCCTGGTGCTCTACACCTTGCGTGACGACGGCAAGATAGTGCGGTTCAAAGCCGCGACATGGCCACCGAACCTCGGCGTCACCAAGCCTGAGAGCGCCACGTCACCGAGCGCCGCTGCGAGCCCCGCGCCAGTGGGAGACGCGTCATCCTCGGCGTTGTCGGCCTCGCCGCCGACCTCGATGACAGCGACATGCCTGCAGACGGCGCGACTCGGAGGCAGCCTCGAAGGACGTCGGGCGTTCGCGCAGTACACGCAGGCCTTCAGCAACGCCGACTTCGATACCTTCAGCCAGTTCTATACCGACGACGTACGCTGCGAACTGCCCTCCGCAGTGCTCGAGCGCCGCGAGGGAATCGTCAGCTTCTACCGTGAGATGTTCAAGACAGTGCGCGAGAGCCTGACGCTGCACCAACTCATCGCCGATGAGGCAGGACTCGCCGCCGACGTCACCTCCCAATTCACGGCCATCGAGGACGCGCCCAACTTCGTCGTAGCCCCTCTGAAGAAGGGCGAGCTCGTGCGTGTGCGTGTGTTCGTTCACTACACGCTGCGGGACGGCAAAATCGCGCATATTCGCGTGGCACGCGCGGGCGCTCCCAGCAAACCGCAGCGCATCTAGCGATAGTGGCGAGACCCAGCGCCGAAGCTGAGATATTCGGCCGGGCCATCGACCTCCAGCACCATACGCGCGCGGCCTTCGAGGTTCTGAGCGGCGGTGTCGCCCTGCCCGGCGCGGCCGCCTTCAGGGCTCCAGCTCGAGCGCCTTGCCTTCGCGCTTGTACACGACACCGTCCTTCATGACGAAGCTGACACGCTTCATCAGGCTGATGTCATGAACCGGGTTGCCGGGTACTGCTACCACATCAGCGAGCTTGCCCGCGCTCAGACTGCCGAGATCCTTGTCCTGCTTGAGCAGCTCGGCGGCATGCGTCGTGGCGGCCTGCAGGGCGTACAGCGGCGGCATGCCGGCCTGCACCATCAACTCGAACTCGTGGGCATTCTGACCGTGGGGGTAGACACCGGCATCCGTGCCAAAGGCACTCTTCACGCCGGCCCTGTAGGCGCGC